>JALYRS010000001.1:41797-55544 GCA_030855135.1 bacterium
CGTCTTACCCAATGGCAAAGATCCAGATCAGTTGGCGCGCAGTAATCCGGGTGAATGGCGAGCAGCGGTTAAGAACTCTATCTCTGTCTATGAATTTCTGCTCCAAGCCGCCCTCAAGACACACGACGCCACTACGCCTGAAGGAAAACGCGCCATTATTAATGAGCTGGCGCCGTCATTTGGAGCTATTCCGCATGCCGTAGAGCAGGATGTCTATCTAAAAAAGCTGGCTCGGGCCTTGGAAGTGAAGGAAGAGTTGGTTAAAAAGGACGTTGAACGCTTTAGGTTTGCCACTAAGAGTGGCTTCGGGGTGCCTACCGCCAAGAAAAAAACTAAACCAAGTGATGAGAGTGAAGGTTTTGTCCAGACAACGCCAAAAAGTAGGAGACAGCGCTTAGAAGAGTACTTACTGTTTTTGGCGTTGCAGTCACCAGCCCCAGCCTTCAGAGAACACTTACTTGAGCTCAGCCAATACGAACTAAGTACGCCGGGTGCTCCAGCTGTAATGAAGTTGTTGCAAGCACAGCCTGCCTTGGCCAAGCTCGAACAGTTAGCCAAAGAACTGCCCGATGATCTGCAGCAGGCTGTTTTTGAGTGGTCATCTCACCCCGAGTATCAGCAGATGTTACCGAGCATCACGATCGAGACAGAGTGGCAGCGGACTTTCCCCGAGCTGCAAGAGATGGTGGTCAGAGATAGAATTGAAAAAATTAATCTAGAGCTACAGCGCTTAGAAAGCTCTGCTTTGACAGCTATTGAAGAGGCCAAGCAGATTGAGTTACTTCAAGAGATCGTGGCATTACAGAAGCAATTGGGTAGTAAAATTGCTGCGAAAGAAGCACTTTAATCGTGCTATAGTTGTTAACACTTTTACAGTTTTATAGAGGAGGATTATATGGCAACCGAGCTGACCAATGACAATTTTCAATCAACACTAGATGCGGCTGGCGATAAACCAGTGTTTGTGGATTTTTATGCTGAGTGGTGCGGCCCTTGCAAGATTGCTGAGCCAATCGTGGAAAAACTGGCTGTTGAGTATGCAGACAAAGTGCTGATCGCCAAGCTGGATATTGATGAGAATCGCGAAATTGCACAAAAATACGGTGTGATGAGTATTCCCACCGTCATAATGTTCAAAAAAGGCCAACCTGTAGATCAGATGGTGGGTTTTCAAGGTGAGCAAGGCTACCGAAAACTACTCGATTCTGCACCAACGCTTGAAGCCGCAGCATAAGCCTGAAAATTGTCTCTATACAGGCATAGTTCTACCCGTTATAAAGGATTAAATATGAGTACACAGATTAATGTGGCTATTATCGGTTCTGGCCCTTCTGGCTATACTGCAGCCCTCTACGCAGCCCGTGCAAAACTAGAGCCGGTGATGTTCGCTGGCTTTCGCAGTGGTGGTCAATTGATGTGGACAAGTGATGTGGAGAATTACCCCGGCTTTCCCGACGGAATCAATGGGCCGAAGCTGATGGCCCAGATGCGTCTACAGGCTGAGAAGTTTGG
The DNA here is from genome assembly GCA_030855135.1 of bacterium. Taxonomy (GTDB): domain Bacteria; phylum Patescibacteriota; class Microgenomatia; order UBA1400; family PJMF01; genus JALYRS01. The sequence goes on from JALYRS010000001.1 coordinate 43,310, forward strand.
CACTCAGATTCATGACGTCTATGTCACGGCGGTAGATCTTACTCAACGGCCATTTAGAATTTGGACAACTTTACCTGATGACGTACCTCATGACTTATTTGAAAATGGCTCGACCGAGGATATTGCTCTGGCCAAAGCCAAGATCATGCAAGCCGAAGCTGATTTCACTGCCCAGTCGGTGATTATCAGTACCGGAGCCGCCTCAATTATGCTCAATATTCCTGGCGAAAGTCAGCTAATGGGCCGCGGTGTTAGTACCTGTGCTGTCTGTGATGCCGCTTTTTATGAAGATAAAGTAACCTATGTGGTGGGTGGTGGCGATAGTGCCATGGAAGACACGATGGCCCTGACCAAGTTTGCCAAGCAAGTAACGGTTATTCACCGACGCGACTCATTTAAAGCCAGCAAAATTATGCAAGAGCGGGTGCTGAGTAATCCTAAAGTCAAAGTCTTATGGAACACTCAGGTAACCGAAGTACTCGGGCCTGATAAAGTCAGCTCAATCAAGATCAAGGTTGCTGATGGGGCAGAAAGTACCTTGCCGGCAGACGGCTTCTTTGTCGCTATCGGTCACCGGCCGATTACAGGGTTATTCGCCGATCAAGTACAGCTTGATTCTCATGGCTACGTAGTCACTCGTCAGAGTTACAGCAAAGCTGGGGCGGAGCTGGCAAGCACGGCGTTTAATGAGCATGATTTACTACAGTATCCCAGTATGACTTCGGTCGACGGCGTCTTTGCGGCGGGCGATGTAGTAGATGTACGATATAAACAAGCGGTGACAGCAGCTGCCCAAGGCTGTGCCGCGGCAATAGATGTAGAACGGTGGTTAGAAGAAAACAAGAAGTAGTGTATAATCCTGCCTACTTCCAAGGACCTTTATATGAGCCATGTACCAAAAGCGTTGCAAAACGAAATAGCTGAGTTATTTCTCAAGGCCAAACAGCGTGGTTTCGTCGCACAAGACGAAGTTCTCGATGTTTTTGTTGAGCCAGAGCTCTATCTAGCAGAACTCGACGAGTTTTACGACCAGATTACCAGTGCGGGGATTGATATTTTTGAGTCAGTTTCTGAGGATACCAGCGACGACACACCCGATGTCCTGTCGCGTGAGCTGGAAGTGCTGTCTTCACTCGATAGTGAAGGCGTCTCTGATCCAGTCCGGATGTACCTCAAGGAAATTGGTCGGATTCCTTTATTAAACCGTGAAGATGAGATCCGTTTAGCCCAAAAAGCTGAGTCCGGTGACTTAAAAGCCAAAGATAAATTAATTTCTTCTAACTTACGCTTAGTGGTCTCGATTGCCAAAAAATATATTGGTCGGGGCATGACTTTCCTAGACTTAATCCAAGAGGGTAATAAAGGTTTGATCCGGGCTGTCGAAAAATACGACTGGACCAAAGGCTTCAAGTTCTCTACCTACGCCACTTGGTGGATTCGCCAAGCGATTACTCGTGCTATCGCTGACCAAGCCAGAACCATTCGGATTCCTGTTCATATGGTGGAGACCATCAACAAATTGATGCGGACCTCCCGTAAATTAATGCAGGAGCTCGGTCGTGAGCCAACCCCAGAAGAGATCGCCGCTCAGATGGAGGCGATGGACGCCGATAAGGTTCGCGAAATTTTGAAAATTTCCCAAAATACTACTTCTCTCGAGTCGCCAGTGGGTGAGAGTGATGATGATAGTGTCTTGGGTGACTTCATCGCAGATGACCGCCAGATCTCACCATATGAAGCAACCAGCCAGCAAATGCTGCGCGAGAATGTGGAAGAAGTCTTACAAGCTTTATCAGACCGTGAAGCCAAAGTCTTGAAGATGCGCTTTGGTCTCAGTGGCAATAAGATGATGACACTCGAAGAAGTCGGCCAAAAGTTTGGTGTAACCCGCGAACGTATTCGTCAAATTGAAGCCAAAGCTTTACGTAAACTCAAACACCCAAGCAGACGCAAGATGTTGCAAGACTTTTTGGAATAGCACTTTAGGCGGTCATATTTACCTAAACAGCTAGACAAAAATGTTAGTTGGATTTAACGCTCCGTACTCTTCCTCATATACTCATACGACTCTTTGATCAACTCTGCCAAGACTACCATGTCTACATCTGCGAGTTTATTGATGTACACACAGCCGACACTTGATTTGTGTTTACCAAGTTTCTGGAGCTGTTCTGTATTGTCTTTGTTACCTGCCATGATATAGAGGGTGAGGTTTTGTTTTCGGGGTGAGAAGCCCACCAATGGCCAGTCACCTTCTTGGGTACTTCGTTCAGATTTATAGTGATACTGGCCAAAGCCCACAATACTGGTGCCCCACATGACCGGTTTTTCACCAGTGATTTTTGTAAATAGCTTGAGCAAGGCCAAGCCATCAAGGCGTTTTGCCTCTGGTTCAATAGAGTTGAGAAATTCTTCAGGTGCTTGGTTTGTTTTGAGGGTCTTGAGCTCTGCCATAAGCAAAGTATAGCAGAGCAGGCTTGGAAGATTTCTCAGACCCTCTTATCCACCTGTTGCTCCACTCTCATTTGGAGTAGGAACTGCAGTGGCACTGTCTCTTTTTTTCTACTTGCCTTAGGATCAATGTAAAGTTGGGGTACCATTAGATCTGAAGTGGGTACGACTGTGTCATGCTCTGCCACATAGGCAAGCGATTCTTCAGTGATGGCCAGACCAATTTTTTCTGCTTCCCACAGAGGGTAGGTACTGGGATAGATCATAAGTGGCTGTAGGCTATTTGTTGCCGACAAAGGATTATAGCTAGGAGTGACAGCATGATCACTAAAGTGGAGGAGGGCAGTAAGATTGGTCACCCGCTGGAGCTGGAGATGGCCAGTACTCTCCTGCGGAAAGAGGGCTACACGGCCAGGGAGAACTTTGTTGATGCTGAGTTCCCAGTTGGGTAAAGGATGGAGCTGGGTTAAGTGGGCGACTCGCTGGCGGAGTAAGGTTTGCCAAAAATGCTCCAAGCCAGGCTGCCACTCAGAAATCGGTAACTCCTGGGAGTACTGAGTCTCATCCATGCGATTCACTCGGGAAAATAAACGTTCAATTGCCACCATACTCGGTATTTTAACCGAGTACAATCGAAAAACAACACGTAGTAGCCTTTATGGCCTCATGTTGCTAAAATATGGCTCTGATCATTGCAGATGATGCAAGTGATCCGGATAACTTTAAAGTTCAGTATGGTTAAGCTATGGAGGACTTTTAAAGTCGTACGTACTATCCCCGATAGCTCAATGGCAGAGCAATTCGCTGTTAACGAAAAGGTTCTAGGTTCGAGTCCTAGTCGGGGAGCCACGATTGACGATCGGTATAATTCAAGATCGTATCAAATGGTTTTATAGCGTCGTATCTGATATTTTTACCTTCTACTCTAAGGTTCGATAGTACGAGCTTGATTAACTGCCTTCTTTCTTCAACTTCTGAACTTTTGAATAGCTCATAAGCTCGATTTGACAGTTCTAGTAGATATTTAGCCGAGATGTAGTAGTTATCTTCAGCTTCTTGAATCATTCCTAATCGGGTTGCTATGTCTGCTTTCTGCTCGTGGAATGACTGAAAGAACTTGTCATACTCATCGTCAGTAATACGCCCTTTGAGTTTGTCGAGGTAAAGATTATCCATCATTTTAGTAATGGTCTTATTTTCTTCGTTTAGTTTGTTTAATTGTTTATTGTGAAAGTCCATTTTGTCGTGATGAAGATTGCTCAGATTTCCAACTACTTGCTCTAAGACCCATTCGGGAATTTGTAGTCGCTTAAATACGTTCCCTATCTGCTCAGTTATATCTTCTTCTCGTAGCCAGTCAGCCCCGTGTTTGCCGTTGTATTGTGTGCAATGGTAATAGACGTGTCCTTTATGTTTTTCTGGGGTTACTGCTAGCCCACAATGACCGCATCGTAGTAAACCTCGATAGATGTATGGTTTGCCCGCATACTTAAATGGTTTCTTGTTAAAGCTAGCCTTCACTTGTTGTACTTGGTCGAATAATTCTTTAGTGATAATTGGGGGATATTTATGTTTATATTGTTTTTTATTCCAAGTCATAATGCCATAGTAGAAGTGGTCTTTTAGTATCTTGTCGGTCATGCCTTTTGACCAATCAACCCCATACTCGGATTTTATCTTTTGACGTAGCAATTCCATTGAAAAACTACTGGTGGCATACCATTCGTAGGCTTTCTGAACTACTTTTGAAGCGAAGTCATCGACAACTATTTCTGTTTTATCTTTGTTAATTGGTTCCCGTTTGTAGCCATAAGAGGGTCGGGCTGGATAAGTACCCATTCTAAGCATTTGCTCTTGGGCTCGTTTTACATTATCGCTAATAGCATCTGAGTAGTATTTAGCTAATCCAAGACTGATACTAAAATTAAACTTCTCGACTGCTGATAATTGGCTGTTAATTACTTGTCCGTCTGAAACGAAGTGTATTTCAATTTCATCCCTAAGTGCTTTCTCGTAGAGTATAGAAACTCTTTTATCAAAAATGTTTCGAGACAGACGGTCTACCTTGTCAAAACAGACGGCAACCTTTTCTTTTTGAGTGAGAATATAGTCTAGGATGTTGTCAAAATCATTACGCTTAGTCTTGTAGGCACTCTCATCGAAGCTGAATTTTTTTAGAATTGGTAAGCCTTTATTGTTACAGTATTTTTCAAGCCTAACTATTTGAGCGGGTAAAGAATTGTTAGCTTCTTTTTGCTCCTCTGTTGATACACGTGCTATTACTACGCTCTTCATAATCGTGCCTGATATTCAGAAATTTCTTCAGAGAACTGATTTATCAAATCCATGGAATATATAACACCTAGGCTTTCACTCTCATCAGAATTAACCAACGAAGGTACACCAATCATACAGCCAGATTTATCAACAGCGAGCCCTCCTGAATTGCCATGGCTGATTTTTGCTGAGGTTACGATTAATCCTTCTCCAGGGAAGCTGCTAACTAGCCCTTCAGTAATGGTTAATGAGTAGCCACCACTTATTGCAGGGTAGCCAAATATACGAACAGATTCACCAAGCTTAACATTTTCATTGGTACACCTGGTGGTGTCGTCGAAAGCAGGAAACTTTCGGGGAAAAATTCCCTGATAGGATTCTTCATCTTCATCAAAATATGCAGCATAAATTGACAAGAACGCTAGGTCATAAGTATCACTAATGCCTGGAACTACTATTGGTGTAGCCCAGTACACATCTTCTGGTTGACCAGTGCTTGGATTTGGCAATATAACTAAACAACCGTCCTCACTAACATTTAAATATTCGTCATCTTGGGGAATAATGTGCGAATTAGTAAGAATCATCCCATCATCACTCAAAATAGTTCCAGATCCTCCACTTCCTTTTTCTCCTTCAATTGTACTCGGACAAAGTATATTCACTACGGAAGATGCAATCTCTTCTTGATCATAAACTTTTTCTAATTGAAAATCATTTTGCGAAGTCACAACCGTGGATGGCGGTAATATCATATTGTTAGTATCATCCTCAGATATTAGTCCATATATGAATATGACTGGCACTGTTAATATTACAATCCAGTTCCACACTCCTAATTTAGAACGTACAAGTTTACTTCCATACTTCTTTTTCCAGAAAAGATTAATTTTTTGCTGCACAAATATAAGCGGCAAAAACCCTAATAAGAAGCCTCTTAAAAAGAAGTACAAGATTGCCAATCCGCCAGATTCTAATCCGTGACCATTGTTGATGTTTTTTATATTGTTTGATATATGCTTAAATAGCGAATAAGAGGTAATCGGTGCAAAATACGCAGACGCCAATAAACTAAAATAGGTGTGGTTTAGTTTATTATGTGCATTGAAAGATTTCCAGTGCTTATAGAACCAGTAGATGTCATACAATCCAAATGTTGCCAAGCTCATGAGTACTAGTTTCCATGTAGAGATTGAGTAGGGATATGGAAGATCATTAACAGAAACGTAATTTTCAGTGTATTCATGTTGTTCTTTATCTGCTGATAAGATTAATGCATCGTTAAATTCTATTCCACAGTGTTGGCAAAATTTGCTTTTTTCAGGATTGGTTTTTCCACATTTCTTACAATATATAACTTCATTCATCTTTTTTTTGCTCCTCTTCAGCTTTCTCCAAAAGTGAACTGGGATTAAGTTTAAACCAAAATCCTCTTGCTAATCGATAAATTCCGTAGATCATTGCTCCCCAAAATATGTAATAAGTTTGACCTTCTGACGCAAATAAGTAACCTCCAAAAGTAACTGCTGAAGCTATAACAAACCATAAGATACCTTGATTCATTTCACTTGTTGCAAGGTTTTTTGCTTCTTCAATTAATAGCGACTTTTTCTCTGAAAAATATCTATCCACTGAACCTTCTTCTGACATGATATTATCTTTTGTCAGCTCCAATCCGCAATTAGTGCAGAATTTGGCATCTAAGCTATTTTTGACTTTGCAGTGCTTACAAATCATATTATTTTCTAAATTTTGATTCTATCTCTCCAGCATGATATCCATTTATGATCTGAACAAGTACAGATCTTTTTATGTCTTCTATAGTTGCATTTGAGACTTCTTTGATTGATGGATTGTTTTCTATAAAACTACTTATTTTGTGCTCAAGGTACAGAGACATACAATTACCCATGGCATCAGATAAGCCTTTTATGGCATTTTGGAAATCATGAGATTTCCATTCTTTAACTAATTCATCCAAATCAAAAACTCTAAATTTTCCTAATGGTTTTTTTTCTAGTATTGCTTCTGCTATCCATAATTTGTAACCGCCTATTACAGAAAACAAAAACATATTTTTTAATGCTTCAATTATCTTGTATGGCTGACTATTTAGTTCTTGCTTGTTCTCTTGAATATAAGTTTCAAATGTATTTGTATATAATCTGTCAATAAGTTCCCAGACTTGGTCAGAATATAATTCATCGTATTTCTTTTTATCGTCACCTTTAGCGTCATAGACGTCGGCAAATTTATCCCAAAGTAAGTCAGTATTGCTACTATTTATATTCTGCTCTTGAGTTACCTCCTTTTGAGAAGTATTCTCTGAAGTTGGTTCGGAAGCGTTACTACTTATTTCACTGCCACAAAACTGGCAGTAAATGCTATCTTCATCTATTTCTTTTCCACATTGATTACAATACATAGGTATTTCTTATTTCTCACTGATAAAAGTTCCTTTTACTCTCTTTGATTTATTCATGTAAGCAATCCAGATAACTGAACTTACTATAGTTCCACTGACGGTGCTTAAGTTCTCGGATAATGTATCGTTAATAAGCTGTTGAGCTTCTGAAGAAGGTGCTTCTAAAGAGGCAAGTAAAAAGTGATCTAGTATCGCATACAGAGAGTAAGTTACTAAAAATAAGATGTATGATTTCGGAAAATTGATATTTTTTTTGAAGTATAAGTTAATAAGATAAATACTAAATACGACAAAAATAAATGAGGTAAAAAATTCGAACTGAAGCAGAGTTAGATAACCGGGTATGTCGTAATCCTCAGAAAGTAAAGGAAAGTATTCGATTAGACCAAACAAAAGAAAAATGAGACCCAAAATCAAACTTATTCCTACTATAATTAACCACCCTCCAAGCCCCGTATTCACTTTATTCTGGGCTGTTTGTTCAGATACTTCACGGTTCTCAGGTTCGGTTTGTAATAGTATTTGTGTTTTATTACTTGCTGATAATCTTATTATTTCAGAGCCACAGTTTCGACAAAATTTGCTATTATCTGGATTTTGTTTGCCACAGTTATTGCAATACATGTTATTTATGACCTTCGCTTGTAAAGAAAGAATCTAAATCATCCTGTTTTATTCGATATTGTTTACCAGCTTTAAAAGCACTTAACTTTTTTGCTTTCACCCAACGATAAACAGTTAAATAGGTAACTTTTAATAAATTAGAAACTTCTTTAATTGAGTAATACTTATCTTGTTTCATATTAATGATAGTTATCATTATTTAACATACTATCTTAAAAATCAACTATTTTCAACGGTTTGAAACGAATTAAATGTTCTCTTATCGTACCTAGTAAACTTCCGCTCGTAGGCAGTTGGATTACTTTTGCTTCTGCAATAAGTCTATACCAACTTCTTTGACCATACTTACCAAACATATTTCTTAGTTCTCGGGGGTTTATACTATCAAGTATTTGTTTTAGTCCGAAAAGTTGCATGGTTTTCCGTATCCCTATATTTGGATTATTGATAATAAGGTCTGCTAGTAGAGACTGAGAGCTTGTAGATATGTAATCGAATAGGGGCAATCGTTTATTTTCAAGCTCATCAAGATAGTGAATTAAAACCTGTTGAGAGATTGTGGTACTGTAAAGGTTTTTAAGGGTTAATTCTGACTGAATATCAAGTGTTTTAAAGAGCTGTTTTATCTTCTGGCGTTTGTTAAGTCGTACTTCCATACGCATTACTTCTAGTCGCTTTCTTTCTTTGAAAGTTTCAAAGAGGTTGAGCTGAATAGCATTATCATTCTCGATAGCTCGTTTCTCGCTTTTATTAGCCATTTCAAGGTCTTTAAGTTTGTCATAAAAGGCTATTTCATATGAGTTGCTATGCCATTTGTAGCTATGACCATCATTGCGATAGTCTGTTTGGTTTACATCAAGTGAAAGAGATATATTTGCTTCTTTAATCTTGCTGATTAAGTAATGGGGTGTTGTGCCATTGGTTAAAGCTATGTTTTTGGAGTAGTGGATTGCTGATACAGGAGCAGTAAGTAATATTTGACTAAAAACTAAAACACCCATTTCTTTAAGCTTCTTTTGCAATCGGTTGACTACTGCATCAAAATCAGTATTTGTCAGCTCATCAAAGTTGTTATTGAACATCAACTTGGGCAACGATAGCTCTATCTTTAGCGTAGCCTCATATCTACGAGTGTGATTAAAACGCTGAGTGAGTGTCAGTCTTGGCTTGTAATTACCTACTATTTGTTCTCGTTTTACGGGGTTTTGCTTAGATGAAATAAAGCTACTACTACCTAGCAATGGGGTATTATCCATAGCCCAGCGAGCCGAGGGGGTGAACCTGTCAGGGTCGGTAATAATGTACATACCCTTACTCAATGTCAGTACTATTGTGTCTAACATACATTTTCGTTACTTTTTCAAACTTGGAAATAATTACTTTTTCGATTTCTTCCGCAACTTCGCGGTTGATCGGATGAAAGACATTGAATTTACCATTAGTTGCCTTACGAGAGGGGTAGGTCAATCGATACCCACCCTGTGGTCTGGTATAGATACCGATTGACCCTAAATAAAAGTTGTTGTCATAAACAAAGCTCGCAAAGCCTACCAAGCCTTCGTTTGCTTTCACTGGCGTTATTTGTATTTCGCTAATTCTTATTTTCATTTTTTGCCGTCTGGTTGATTCTCAATAGACAAAGTTCCTATATACTCTTCTAAATCTTTATCATCCCAGTGAATTAATCCTGCCCATCCTTCGACTAGAAGGTCAGCAAGTATCTCTGTATTTCTTGAGTGACAAATATCTGAAATTCTGTCGTTAATAATGACTTCGTAAGCCTTCTGACGGCTTACTTGTTCCCCAAATGCTTTGATTTGCATAGACCTTCTTCCTTTCTTTTTCTTTGGTCAATTTTTATAAGAATGGAAAAGAAGCTAGTTAGACAGACAAGCTCAATAGTAGGTAAGCTCGTATTGTTTATTGAGCTTTGCAGTTCTGATAGGGGTTCAACTTTGCTACTTTCCATTGAACAAAGTTTATAAAAGGGGAAGAGTTTTTGATGTGTTATCTAGTCAAGGAAACAGATGTTATGAGTAACAATCGTTTCGATAGTAAAGTGTTACTTTTCATTACTTTTTGCCAATGTATCAATCTTTGTTCTGGCACGTTTATATGAAGTTTTAACACTATCTTCATTTATAGCACCAGAAATATCTTCAATAGAAAACTCTGTAGTTATGGTGTCAGCAATATCCTTATATTTCATTCTTTGCTTATCTCTTAGCTCCACAATTCTCAAGTCTCTTTGGGAAATATAAAATCTTTCCTCTTGTGGGAGCATTTCCATTAGTTTTTTTATGTCATTCCAGTTGTCGTCAATAAATTTAAGAAGTTCATTTTTTGAGGCTCTCTTGGTCAGAACGACTGACACTTCATCAACCTCAGTATGTTCGTCAAAATCGTCCATACTTTCATAATCATGCACATTAGCACCATTGCAACCAACAATAATGTCTCTGTATTTTGGTTCCACAAAGTTGCCGAGTATTAGGTTCTCTAGCTGCTCTTCTACCTGTGGATGTAACTGTAGCTTTCTTTTGATTTTTGATATTTCCTTATAGTGGTTGTGAATGAAGTAAATAATGTTTTCTAATTCTTCCTTTGAGAGATCGGCTTTGGTGTCTTTGCGTTGTTTGAATTGTTCCCAAGTTAGACCGCCCACTGGCAGTCGAAGTTTTTTTCTCGCTTTTCGTAGTTCTTCATCAATGTCTTGGTTGTGTTCTAGTGCTTTGAACAAATTAAAGGTTTCTCTATTAGGGGCAAAGTCATTGATACCAAAATCATTGATTTCTTGCCATTCAGTTGCGAAGGTCTTTATTGGAAAGCCAATTAGGAATTTAATTTTCATTACGTTTTCATCTAATCGTTATTTTATGCTTGAGTAGGTTACTATAACTTTGGCTAATAATACCAAGTAGTATAATGATAAACAATGTTAAATATGTCAGAAGAAGAAATTTTAGATCAATACGATTATTCAACTAACGATTATCTGTATAAGGTTGAAGAAAAATACTCCAAACTGATTGGTTTAGTTTTGATACGGTTTAGCGAATTAGAGCACTCACTAAACTTGTCTATTGTAGAAAGCATAAACGACAGAAGCCATGATGACGGGTATGTAGTAATTGAAGAACTGAAAACATATAGCAAAATCCAGCTATTTTATAAGCTGCATCTCCGAAAAATATCAATAATAGGCAAAGCAAAAGAAATAGTGAAGCTAATGCAACTAAAAAATGAGCTGGAGGAGATAGCATTGTTTAGAAATAAAATAGTGCATGCTAGCTGGCATACTCTAGACAAGCAGGGATTGGTTAGAACAAAAGTGGCAGTTAACAGACAAGATGAATATGTTTTATTTCGCAAAGTTGTTATTTTGCCCAAAATTATTCGTCAGCAAATAAGGGCTGTAGAGAGACTCACGCTATCTTTTGAGGATTTTGTAGAGCAAGTCCAAAATCTATAACTTAGATAGATGGGGCTAACACACTTATCTTAAACGTCTCGAATACCGTTTGGATATTCTGTAAACTAAATCCAAACTCAATTTCTCGGTTACTGAATGCGTTTACCAAGGGGAGCAAAAAAGTTAGTGCATAATCTCAGTAAACACTACTAGGCGTTTAGTATAGCTTTTATTCACTCCGTCCCATACACCATCACACGTAATAAGATTGAGAGAGGCTTCGTCATTTCGACTAAATACCTCTTCTGCATATCCGGAATCATACCTGCGACTCTCCGTGACAATGAAAGTAAGAGATTTCTCATTACTGTCTCTAATATATACTTTGTCCCCTTTCTTTAGTTTATACAAATTAGCAAATACTCCAACTTCACCATGCTCTCCATCTACATGCCCGGCAATAACCGCACTCCCTTTTTCACCGGGACGAGGTCCGAGATCAAACCACCCTACATCAATAGTATTGCTTGGGCTTTCCATTACTCCCTGAGAAGTAACACCGACAAGTTGAATGTCAGTATCCACATTGAGGGAAGGTATCAGAAGGCGAACCGGATTTTCTAAGCTAACTTTGTCATCTATTTGATTTTGGCGCGGTGAAGCATCTTTTGAAATAGGGGGAAGAGAGCGGAAAATTTGGAGAACAGAAATTCCTAAAAAATTGTGTGTCAAGAGATTCCACTTGCTGGGATTTGCATAATGAAGCCTACCAGTATTTGGCAGAATTGGGCCACCGACAAATTTTGGTTCTCCATAAATACCTATTGTGATCTCAGTTCTAGCGGCGATTCTGACCCAAACAGGTTGATTTAAGGGAAGGTTATGTAATGTTGTCGAGAATCCGGTTATGTTTGTATTGTATAACCACTGTCCATTTTCCGTACCATATTCAATGATAAATGTATCGATTCCTGCATAAGGACCCCAACTAATAAATATACTGTTTTCATCAATCCTTTTTGATTCTATAATAATCGGTGCACTGT
>JALYRS010000056.1 GCA_030855135.1 bacterium
GGCGGCGGCGGTGGTAGCTGGTAAGACAAACTGTCTGAAGAAGCTGAGTACCACCCCTGCAAAAACTACATTTCGGGCAAACAAAATGAGCACTGGTGTCCAGGTGCCGTTTCGATAGAAGAAATCCAAGATTGCATCATAAAAAAGTGGGTACTCTAACTGAGTTAAGAAGAATAAAAGACTCAGTTGAAGGTACAGCCAAATCAATTTTTCTGGTGGGCCTTTCTGTAGATGTGGTAAAAATGGTACGAATAAAGCGAACCACAAAAAGTACTGCGGCCCGAGCTGGCTGACACTAAGCAAAAACAACATATAGAGACCGATGACATGTTCTAGCCTCAGCAATGCCTGTGAAGGTAACTTCCATAGTAGCCACAGATAGTACAACCCTACAGGGAGTAACCACAGATAGTGGTACACAATTGTAGGTAAGCCCAAACTTTTTTCGGAGAGACCGTGAATTAGATAGGAGTTTGTTTGAGGGGCCGACTGAGTGGTGACAAGATGCCAAGCTGTGACTAAAGTACCAGAAATACTTTCGATATGAACTGGCTTCTCTTCGTGCACCAGGACATTTTTAGTAATATCACTAAATGATGTTTGAAAGAGTGTCATGTATGCAACAATCACCAAGGTCAAACCAGTGGCAAAGCCGGCCAGTACTTTCGTCATATTAACTAGCCGATGTTGAGGCTGTTTAAAAATTAACAACAAAAAATAAGGGATCAGCAGGACCGGATATACTTTAATTGAGGTCGCAATACCAATGAATAGCAGTGCTAAGAATGGCTGCTTTCTTTGCCAGGCCCACAAGCCCAGGATCACCCACCAGTGGACGTACATCTCAAAACGAAACAGAATCAAGGGTCCCACGGCTAACAGCAAAGTGCTGAGACCTAAGACAGCCCATGGTCCGCGAGATTTTCGAACTGCTTTGGCGTATATCAATATGAGTAGTACGTTGCTCAGCAAAAGCGCGAGCAAGTAAAAATCTCTAGTGTTCTCCAGTAGTAATGCTGGGGAAAGTGAGACGAAGTAAAAAATAGCACCTGGCTGATATTCGTTAAAGGGAATGTTGGTAAGATTGTGATACTCCAGAAAGTAGCTGGCGCGGTCATAGAAGGCAAAGTATCCATCAACCAGCATGTGTTTTTTCCACGCCCAGTTTTGGGCTTGCAGGTAAATGATGGCCAGGACTGCGATGAGAACTACCTTGCTCAGTTTAATAATGAATGATTGAAATGTCGTTTCTGATAGCTTTTTTTTCATTGAACTTCATAAATCATATAAGATGACGAGTCATAAAGCAGATGTAAAAATGAGGACTCCGGTTGGGCGACTGGTTTTTTTACTGCGATGTAATCGATGTCGTACTCTTCATATAGTTGAGAGCTGGCGTTTAGCTGAAGCATTTGTTGAAGATCGTACTCCACCGCGTAGTACTCATAACCTTGGCTCCACAGCCATCCGGGATAGGTCATTACCGCCTGTCTGCCGGTTAAGTTATATAACCAGTTATTATGATTGGTTTCTGTCGCCCAAGTACTGTCGGCCGAGGTATTTGCTTTCACCCACTCGGCCAATGCTAGCTCTTCACTGGTGTACATCACGTATCCTGGTCTATCATTCCGGATAAGCTGTAAGGCGTCGAGACCACCTGAGGCGATACTGACCAGGAAAAGGATCACTGCCACCGCAGGTAGCAGTAGTTTTAATGGCTTGAGCGTTGTCTGCAATCTAGCAATCTGCCAGATACCCCAACCGGCTAAGCCAGAAATACCGACACTCGCCCAAACAAATAACTTAGTGTTATCCCAGGCCCAAGGTTGAAAGATAAAGAGATTAGCAACAATGAATAACGCGATAAAGGGCAGCACAGTACTTAACGTCTGTAACTTAGTAGCAATCTTACTTTTAGCAATCTTGATGACGCTCCAGAGAGCTAATGGTAGGGTGATACCCCAGTTCAGCCACCAAAAAGTAATCCAGTTTAGTTGTTCCTCAGGTGCCAACCAACCTGGTTGCCACTGAATGAACGACTGTGCCCGTCCATAAAAGAAGTAGTACAAAATAGGTGTGGCAACTAGAGTTGCCAGTCCCAGCACTACTGCCCAGTTTTTTTGCCAATAAAGCTTGCTAGTTGCGCGTGAGCGGAAAAAGCATTGGCTCAGTATCCAGCTGGTCAGTATTCCCGACACTGCTACAAAGGTGTGAGTATGAATGAGTGGTAGTAACCCCCAACCAATCCCAATTACAGCTGACCGGCGAAGTTGAGCATCTTTACCAGCATTGAAAATAACTGCGTGGGCTGACCAAAGTATGAGTAAGCCCCATGACAGACCTAGAGTGATTGCTCGTTGTGGTAGTAACATGCTATGAATTATGTTGATGTAACGGATGCCAGTATCTGGCTGGTTTGTAAACCACTGAGCTCCGTTTTGCCAGCTTTGCCAAGCTGAGAACGCTCCCCATCCCCCATTCAAGAGAAAAATACAGCTACTCAGGATGGCAACTGCTCTTGATCTAAAGAATCTGAGATATAAAAGAAAGAGTGAGCCAACGGTGGCTAGGCAGAGCACAAAGCTTAGTACGACAAAACTTGAGAAAAACGGGATGCCAACTTTGATTAAGAGTGCAGTTAGCCAATTAATGGCAAAAGGATAACTAAAAGTTGAGTTAATGAGAAACGGCGACTCGGTGATTACTAGAGATCGATAGGCAAAGGCAGAGCCCATGGTAAAGTGAGCAGCCCAGTCTGCCCAGACAAATGGATGATGGATTAAGAGATTACCTTGTGAGTCAAAAGAGATGAGATTCCAAAAAACTTTACCAAAATAAAGTAACCAGGAAATAAAAAAGAGCTTACTAATTAACGACTTGCGCATATTGGCCGTTTACCCAACCTTGCTTATTCTCAAATGTAATGTTGTACCAGCTATTTTTTGTTTGTGAGTAAGCGTACTCGCTTCCAACTTTGACAAAGCCTACTTCAGCAGCTGCACTATTAGCATCGGCTCTGACGCGCAAGACTTCTTCACCAGCTACCGAAAAATTTGTAGGTAGAATCTTCACTCGCTGACCAGTCACAGCCACTCGGGCTCCACCGGTAGCAGTGCTAGATACGCTTTGAGCAGCTATACTCGCTCCCCGTGTCGACAACTCTGCACTACTGGTGGCCACACTGCCCGAAGCTGTTGCTACAGCTGAAGTACTACTACTGGGAGCCATATTGATTTCGGTCACCACGCTTTTGGCCAACTTAACTGTGATATTCATTCGATGACCCGCCACCACATTGAGGTTATGCTGTTGAGTGTCATATGATGGTAAATTGACTTCAAACTGACGCTGACCGGCTACGACGTCCTTAAAAACAAAGGGAGCGAACTCTTTTTCTTTTCCTTCAATAGAAATAATGGCACCATCAGGAATCGAGACGACTGACAACTCAGTGCCATCGCCTTTCATTTTCTCCATTTCATAGATGACTCCTCCACTCTGCTCTGGCGTGGCACCTGGCTTCCAAGTAACTACTGTTAGCAAACCTTGGCGAAGCGAGATACTTGTTTCGTAGGAGGCTAGCAAAGGATCATCAGGTTGAATTCGTAAGGTGTATGTTCCTGGTTTGAGATTTTTGGCAATATAAGGAGTTTTATCTAAGAACTGATCATCGAGAAAAAGTGATGATGAGGTGTCGTTGGTGAGGACTTGTAAGCCAGCTTTTGAGCGGGCTTCCAGCAAGTTGCACCCACTGAAGATCAGTGAACCCAGGAGCCAACAAGCTAGTACCAAAAGAGAACGTCGCATAGTGGCCTTAGTGTACCACGTGAGTACCTATTTTAGGGCTAATTTTAGCACCTCTCGCACGTGGGAAACGGGTTTGAAAGTAATGTTTTTCTTGACTGATTCTGGTACATCAACTAAATCTCGTTCATTTTCCTGAGGAATAATGACCATATTACTACCAGCACGTAAGGCAGCTAAACTTTTTTCCTTTAAGCCACCGATACGTAGGACTCTACCTCGAAGCGTTACCTCGCCCGTCATAGCTACTTCACGTTTGACTGGCCGGTTGGTGAAGGCTGAGACAATGGCGGTAGTCAAAGTTACACCGGCAGATGGTCCATCTTTAGGCACTGCGCCTTCTGGTACATGGATATGCACATCAGTTTTGGTTAATATGAGTTCTGAGATACCTAATTCTTTAGCATTGGCTTTGACATACGTCAGTGCAGCCTGCGCTGATTCCTTCATCACATCGCCTAGTTGTCCGGTTAATTTTACCTGACCTTTGCCTTTGGTGAGTGCTACTTCAATGAACAGCACATCACCACCCATCTCGGTCCATGCTAAACCGGTGGCTAAGCCTACCACGTCATCAACTTCAGTCAGGGTGACGTCAAATTTTTCTGGACCTAAGTACTTCTTAAGAATCTTAGGTGTGATCTCGATTGGCTTGACCGCAGCATCGGAGATAACATCCGATGTTAGTTTTTCACTAAGATCACGAGCCGCTTTTCGTACCACTTGGTTAAGAGTTCGTTCTAATGACCGGACACCAGCTTCACGCGTATAGCGCTCGATGATTAAGTTCAGAGTATCGTCAGGAATGGTTACATTTTTGCTGGTTAGGCCATTAACTTCGATCACTTTTTCCAGTAAATGACTCTTGGCAATCTGAAACTTTTCTTCAGGTGTATAACCGGTATAACGAATTATCTCTAAGCGGTCACGCAAAGCAGCAGGAATTGTTTCTAATGAGTTGGCAGTGGTGATAAAGATGACTTCAGATAAATCAAAGGGTAAGTCTAGGTAATGATCCTCAAAAGCATAGTTCTGTTCAGGATCGAGTGCCTCAAGTAAAGCTGACGATGGATCACCACGGAAATCATTTCCTACTTTATCTATCTCGTCTAGCATAAAGACTGGGTTCAGTGATTTGGCCTGTTTGATACCATTGATAATGCGGCCGGGCATGGAGCCAACATAGGTGCGGCGGTGGCCTCTGATTTCGGCTTCATCTCTGATACCACCCAAGGAGATCTTGGTGAAGTTTCGCCCCAGAGCTTCTGCAATAGAGCGACCGATACTGGTTTTACCTACTCCAGGTGGCCCGACGAAACATAAAATAGTTGGCAACTTAGCTTTTTTATCGGGCGACTGTAGTTGCTTTAACTTCAGGACAGAGATGTACTCTAAGATGCGATCTTTTACTTCCTTCAGACCGTAATGATTTTGACTAAGGACTTTTTGAGCTTTTGTTAATTCCACTACCGAGTTACTACGAGTAGACCATGGTAACTCGAAGACAGTGTCTAGCCATGAGCGGATGTATCCTGATTCTGGATTATTAACCGACATTTGACGAAGACGTCTAATTTCTTTGGTAACTTTTTCGCGAACTTCTTTAGTGAACTTCGCTTTTTTTAGCTTGGTTTCGTAATCATTGACTACTTCTTCTTCGTCATCAACTTCACCGAGCTCTTTTTGAATAGTTCTCAGTCGCTCACGAAGGACACTTTCGCGCATGTGTTTATCAAACTTAGCTTGGGTTTTGTGCACGACATCTTTCTCAATTTCGAGAACCTTCATTTCGCGGGTTAAGTGCATGATCGCCGCTTTCAGCCGCTTCTTAACATTTACCATCTCCAAGATCTCTTGTTTCTCTTTGGTTTTGATACTCAGTGTACTGGCGATTTGATCTACCAGCTCGCCTTCGGTGACGCCGCTCATTAACTTCATAAAATTAAGAAACTCTACTGGCTTGCCCATGTGCACTGCTTTACGGAACTCTTTTTGCAGCGTACTAGCTAAGGCTCTTAATTCATCATCTCGTTCGGTCTCATCTTCTAAGCGAATGACTTGGGCCAATAATGTGGGTGCAGTGCGAACATAACGAAGAATTTTGACGCGGCCAATTCCTCGGACTAAGGCATTCACCTGATCGTCATTTTTGAGTGTTCGCTCTACCATGGCTAGTGTGCCAATCTCGTAGAGATCGGCTGGGCGG
>JALYRS010000017.1 GCA_030855135.1 bacterium
GGCTGGCTATTTACGGTAGGGATTTTAGATCTGAGTTTCTGGCCTGGCTTACTGGGTATTATTGTATGGCCATACTACATAGGTCGGGCGCTGACACATCTGATGTAGTAGTTGTCTCACTAAAAAGTTAGCGACCACCGTCCCGCCGTTCACTTTATCGTGATTCCTGGCCCAATCCAGAAAAAACTAGAAATTCCACTTATCATTGGAAATGATTTCTGAGTAAAGTTGATTCGCATACTCCTTATGTGTATCTATCGAAGGATGACTTTCTCTAAGAGAAACAGCTTTAAAGTCTATCTTACCTGATCCAAATGATTCTACGGAGGTAGAGATCTCTTTTAGAGTGTCTTTCATAATCAATGAAATCATTCTGCCACTCTCGGCGCTAATATCTGAGTTAACTTCACATGCTCTTACATCACTAGATTCATTTACTATATAAAATAGTGTAGGTTGAGTGGTTTGAATTTCTGTGGCCACTGTACGGTAATAACAAATGTTACTATACTCGTCTGAAAACGATGGTAGTAAGAATTGCGATAATAAATCATCACCAGATATGCTTTCCCAGGGCACGCGAGTGTCAAACTCCTTACCTGGGCACTTTTCTTTTAAGTGTTCGTACACGGACTCTTGCTGGGGATACTTGTTATCCATTACTTCAATTAAATCATTTGAATATAATGCAACTATATACATATCAGCGGGCAGATACCTGTTAGCTAAACGGTACTTGGCTAGATGATCCACTACGTCATCACCAGGTTGAGATAAGTTATAAACTTTGGTAGGTCGAATAGTATCAAGCTTCTTTTCTAGCTGGTTGCTAAAACGCATATTTGTCTTCACACCAAGAGCATACGTTATAGAGTCTCCCAAAATAATTACTCGATACTCATCAGTTTTATTACTAACTTGATTACTCTCATGGCTTGAAAGTAAAAATTTAACATCATTAACCCGCCTCTCAAGAGCAAAGGAAAGTTTGTCCTTTGTAGCTACATTAGAAACATCATCTTGATAATAGCCGTGAAGCGAAGATTTTTGATAAAAAAGTAAATCAAATAAATTTTTTTCCGCGATGATATATGCCATCAAAATAGAAAGAAAAATACTCACTAGCAGCAGTAATAAACGAAGGGTGGTCGAACCTACTCCAAACATCAAATCTTCCTGCAGACATATTGATCAATCACAAGGTAGTCAATATCCGTCTTCAAAAAACAGTTAATTGCATCTTCTGGTGAGCACACAATTGGCTCACCGCGTACATTAAAGGAGGTGTTGATAATAATCGGCACACCAGTTATTCGTTTATACTCGTTGATTAAATCATAATAAAAGGGATTATCTTTTTTCGCCAATGTCTGAAGTCGGCCTGTCTTATCTACGTGCACGACTGCCGGTACCTCTTTAAAGCCTTTTTTCTTAAAGGGATAGACCATCAGCATATAGCGTGCTGAAACTGGTAGATTTTCATCTGCTTCAAAGTACTCGTCGGTATAGTCTTCTAAAATCACTGGGGCAAAAGGCCTGAACAACTCTCGATGTTTAACTTTTTCATTGATAATATCGCGCATCTTGGTAGTGGCCGCCGAAGCCAAAATGCTTCGATTTCCCAGTGCGCGAGGACCCCACTCCATCCTGCCTTGAAACCAACCAATGATCTTTTGTTTTTTCAAAGCTAAAGCGACGGTTTGTAGAAGCTTCTTCCTATCAGGGTAAAAAATATAGGTAATATTTTGCACATCTAGCGCTGCTTTAACTTTAAACCATGAATAAGAAGGGCCGAGGTATGGATTGAACTTTGTTGCTTTGATGGGAAGTTTGCTAAACTGGGTGTGAGCGTAGAGAGCCGCGCCCATGGCACCTCCAGCATCTCCGGGATCAGGCGGAATGTAGAGGTGCTTAAACGGTGTTGATGAAAGTAGTTTTCCATTCATTACTGAGTTCAATGCAACTCCACCAGATAAACAAAGATGACTCAGGGGATACTCTATGTACACCGCATTAAGTAGGTTAAATACTACCTCTTCCAGCTTGGATTGTAGTGCAGCGGCGATATGCTGATGGTATCGGTGTACTTTACTTTCTGGTTGCCTTGCGTCATGGCCAAAAAGTTCTACCAGTTTTGGTGAAAACATACTCTTATCAGACCACTCAAACGTGAAGTACTCTAAATTAAGTTGGTAACTACCGTCTGCAAAAGTGGTGACCAATTGGTCTAAGTGTTTTTTGAATGGCTGTGGGTCACCATATGCCGCTAAACCCATGACTTTATACTCAGCATCATTGGCTGAGAAACCAAGGTAGGTGGTTAATGCACTATAGAGCAAGCCTAGAGAATGAGGGAAGTGAATTTCTTTTTTAATCTCAATTTCTGAGCCGTTGCCAATACCGACAGTGGTAGATGCCCATTCACCTACGCCATCCAAGGTGACGATGACTGCCTTTTTGTACCCTGATAAATAGAAAGCGCTGGCGGCATGCGACCAGTGATGCTCCGAGTAGTAGATTGGTTTTTGATAATTAAGTTGTTCTTTAATTACTTTTTTTATCTGCAGTTTCTCATCAAACCAGTGCGCCATCGTTGATTTACTCACATCATAACTTTTAGGAAACTGTTCTAAATGCTGATGAAGAATTCTGTCAAACTTCAAAATTGGTTTTTCATAGAAAACTACGCGATCGACCTCATTCATCGCGATTCTTGCAGTATCAAGACAGTACTTTATAGCCTGATGGGGAAAAGAGTTGTCATGTTTCCTTCGAGTAAAACGTTCTTCAGCCGCTGCCGCAATAATGACGCCATCCTGCATCAGACAGGCAGCTGCGTCGTGGTAGTAACATGATAATCCTAGGATATACATAATCTGCGATCTTAATATTGTTTGAACAACTCGAGTTTTGGGCGGGCAACTTTCCATGATGATTGAGTAAAATGTGACTCAGTGAATCTTTTCCTAAAAATCTTTGCCACCAAACTTGTCAGGCCAATGCCAATAAAATAAAAAAGAAAAGTAAAGATGAAGTTGATAGCTTTAATGACTTTTAGCTGGAGTGATTTACGGAGAAAAATAACAAATTCAAAAAAATCAGACATGATGTGTGGCTCACGTAGCTATGCTACTAAAACAACATATAAATAAATGGGCTGACTGGGGAGGCAGTTGAGAACACAATCAACAGACCAAAGATGATGAAAATAATGACAGGTGGAATTAGCCACCATTTTTTATTTTCTAGTAAAAACGAGAGTAACTCTTTGATCATAGCAACTACTATAGGTATACAGTCATATACTCAAGAGAGCAACTAGGTAAAGAGAGATTAACTCTTTTCGTAGTTGCTATCGTCTAATAATCTCAAATGCAGTTGATCCATCAGGATAGTAGACTGTATGATCACGCTCAATGGAAGGTGGTACTTCACCTGGCCCTGCCACTATCATGATCTGTTGCTTATCCTGAAGAACTTCCCAATCAAGCTTGGTGAATCGGTACTTAATTAATGCCCCATGATGATATGAAATTGGCGGCACCCGTTTATAGAGCAATGCGTAGATGTATGCTTGGTCGTACATGTCTGTGAAGTAAACTTCATTGACGGCATCTTCATGAGTCCCAAGGTACTCAAAGACTTCACGATAGCCAAACTGAAACTCTCGAGCAGCGTCTACAGAATAGACGCGATAGTAATGGGGTAACTGCCACAGCAGCTGGCTAAATATCAGTATCAGCACAGCTAACCAGCCGAACACTTTATGTTTATCTGGCAGTTGCTTTACAATACCTCCCCAGCCTACTCCAGCAACAATTTGAATCCAAGGTATCAGATGATGAACTCTGTTAGCATGAGGGCTAGGCAAGCTAATGACTGAGGGAATTATGGCTGTTAAGCTGATCAGCAATAAGAACCTGTGTTTACCCCTCAATGCTTTTTTTATTATGATAGAAACTGTACCAATAATAATCATGAATAATTCAACACTAGAAAAAATGCCATACACACCATTCGCATGGCGGTAGGTATCACGTAGACCGCCCATTAAAAATTGAGGATCAAGATGACCTACGGTGGCTGTGAAGAGCGTGGAAAGCAACTCAGGCAATGGCTTAATGCCTGATCGATCAAACAAGGCAGAGGTCATAAATAACCGCTCCGTGCCGGAGCCATCTCTGACACCAATAGCCAGTGGAACTATCGCCAAAGCCACAATTAAGAGTGTGAGTGCTACTAGTTTAAGCTGAGTACGAATTATTTCTCGCTGATGCCAGAGTAAGATCATAATAATCAAGGGCGCCACTATCTTAGTGGCATGATTACTATGTAGAGCAACTGCCCAGCTCAACCCAGAGAGAATATACATCATCGCTCTGATAGCTAGCTTCCGATCAGCTGCCCAGAGGAAAAATGCCGCTCCCACAGCCACTAAAGTCACACCCAGTGAAGACTCAAAGGCAATGCGTGAGAAATGGATATTTAAGGGTGAGACAGCTACTAGTAACATCACCAGTAAGGCAAGTGATTGTTTGTCAAGCAGCTTCCTGGCTATGAAGTAAGACGTGATGACTGTGATGACGCCTCCTAAGGCCATAGGTAAGCGAATAGCAAAGTGTGTCGGGCCGAGGAATAGAGATGAAATGGCGACACTATAAATCGCCAGTGGTGGTTTGTACTCACCGAATGACTTAAAGGTTAATGGTAGACGCTGAAGCCACTCGTCTCGTCGCTGGGTCAGGATGGCATAACCGTTATAACCAATAGCAGTTTCATCAATACTCAAACCGGCAGGCACAGAACTGAGATTGTAGAGTCGCAAGGCTATAGCGAGTAAAAGGATGCTCAGCCATACCAGCACGACTCGATGATCACTTATGAGAAGGCTCAGCCGTTTTAACATATGTGTAGCTGAGTAAACAGCTGAATTAATTTTACAGTTTATCCACTGGAGTAATACCAAGTGTTTTCAAGCCATTGGCCACTGTAGCTTTGACAAGATACGAAATAAGCAGGCCATCAGCTTCTTGCTCACTGCCCACGATTCTATTTTCAGCATAGTAAGAGTTATAACTTTGAGCGATATCTAGCAGGTAATTAGCCACTAAGTTTGGTGACTTGTTTACGGCAGCCTGAGCCAACATGTGCGGGAAGTTGTAGAGGTCTCGATATAGTTTCCGGGATGCTTTGGTTAGTTGAAGCTTTGACACATCTACAGCTGTTGGATCAAAGTCGCCTTTGTGAAGGAGACTGGAAGTTCGGGCGTGGGTGTACTGTAGATAAACACCGGTAGCACCATGAAGGGAGACAGCTTCGTTAATATCGAAGATGACATCTTTACCGATATTCTGTTTTAGTAAACTGAACTTAAGCGCAGTAATCGCAAGAGTAGATGATAACTCATCATCACTCTCTGGATTTACTTCCTTCACTTGGTCACTAATAATTTCTAGCAAGCCTTCGCCAGTTATAATATTACCGCTTCTAGATGACATTTTGCCTTGTGGTAAACGTAACATTCCGTGTCCAATGTGTGCAGTTTTTTTGTAAATATCAGGTCTAATAGTATTAATGGCACAGAGTAACACTCTGAAGTAGTCATTAACCTCATTGCCAGTGATTACGACAGAGAGATCATACTTAAAGTCCATATCTTTCGTGACTGCTAGACCAAGTTCTTTGGCTTCATACGTGGGCAAGCCTTTCGAGTTAATAAAAACTCGGCTATGAAGACCATATATTTCTCCGGGAAAGATGATGGCCCCTTGTGACTCAATAAAGATCTCACCCAGGTGCTGGCGAACAATCTTCTCACCAGACACAGCTGTCTCACTTTCAAAATAATACTTTTGAAACTTAGTGCCCAGTTTCTGGTAGATTACTTCAAAGGCATCTAAACTCCATTGTTTACCTTGGTCAAATAATTGATTAATTTGGGCATTACTTCTGGCAAAAATCGCTTGGTTGGTAACTCGGATCGCCTCTTTTTCCTCATCACTGCCATCCTCGTAGACTGCTGCTCCTTTGGAGTACCAGACACCTAAATGATGTACTTTTTCGTCCAGTGATTTTTGTTCTAGATCAGCGACTGAACTTTCTTGATCAGTAATACTTTTTTGCCACGCCCAGATTGTCTTGGCCACATGCATGCCTACGTCACCTTGATAACAGAGCCGAGTTACTTGGGCACCGGAAGCTTCGTATAAACGAGAGATCGACTCACCAATTGAGTTGCTCATTAGATGGCCGATATGAAAAACTTTAAATGGATTTGGATCGGTAAACTCAACTAAAATGTGTTGATTTTTGAGTAAAGTGTTATGTCCCCAGGCTTTGCCGTTTTCCACTACTTCAGCTACAGTGCTCAGATATAGCTCATCAGTGGCGTGATAGTTGATAAAGCCGGCACCAGCAATGTCGATGTCTTTAATAAAACGCTTAAGTTCTGTATGAGAAGTAATGGCTTCTTTAAGTGAAGGCAGTAACGTTGTAGCCACCTGTCTAGGATTGGTTTTCTCAGTTTTACTTAGTACTGAACTTAATTGAAGAGCCGCATTAGTGCTCAAGAAACCATGTTCATGATGTTCAGGTACGGAAAATAACTGGTCGATCGGCCAGGTGGAAAATTGCTCTGACACTGCTGGTAATTCAGCTGAAATAACGGAAGTGAGCAGAACGTGAAGCTCGTGTTTTAACTGTAGTATTTGCATGCGTTAGTAAAGTGTATTGTAGCTTACTTGAAGATAAAGCGACGGAAGCTATATACCAGTACCGCGCCTGATACCAGCGTAGTGAGCGCGCTGACAATATGCTCAGATTGTCTGACCTGACGCTCACGGTCGAGTGTACTTTGACACTCAGCTCGGCGTTGGTTGATCTGTTCTTCCGTTAAGGCCGGAGATTCTTCGCCTCGATTCATGGCAAAGCCATAATCCAGTTCACATCGAGATTCCTCATATGAATCTAAAGGATATCTATCAAAAGTAAGTATGCGGACTGCAGTTAGTGAGCCTTGGACGAAACCAAAAATCACCAAGATCACACCCATCACGAATAAAACATTGGTAAAGATAGCTTTGATCGTTTCTGTGTTCATAATCGCAATTGTACAAGTGGCAGTTATAATAATCCAGTATGGCTAACTCGGTGATTTTTACAGACCCCGTTTTGCATGACTTGTATCAACAAGTCGTCACAACTTTAGGAGAACCACCAGAGTTTGTAGTTGCTCCACCGGATAGATACTTTGCCGAGTTGGCAGAAACCATTATTGGCCAGCAGTTATCAACAAAAGTTGCCGACACGATTACCCAACGAGTTAGGGCTACGGTTGGAGAGGAGTTCTCTCCCGGGGCGGTTTTGGCGACTGAAGACCTAAAACTCCGTCAGGCTGGGCTTTCAAATGCCAAGGTGGCATACATAAAGAATGTTGCTCGTGCCTGGCAGGATGGTCACATTACTAGTCACTCACTCACTACTTTACCTGAAAAAGAAGTACTGACCAAGTTAGTAGCTATAAAGGGTGTTGGGCCGTGGACTGCCGAGATGTTTATGATGTTTACTCTTGGCCGTCCAGACGTTTTTTCGGTGGGAGACTTAGCGTTAAAAAAAGCCATCATGAAGGCGTATGATTTACCTGCGACAACCAAGCCAGCCGAGTTTATTTCATTATCAGAACAATGGCGGCCAAATCGCACATTGGCGTGTAGAATTTTATGGAAATCGCTCGAGTTACCAAGTATTTAAGTAAGCAAAGTTGAGCCGCTCATCGCTTCAGGCTGCTCAATGCCCAACAAATCAAGCACTGTAGGTGCCACATCTCGCAATCCAGCATCATCATTTCTTAAAGAAACTGTCAGATTATTTGCAACCAGAATACAGGGTACTGGATTGATAGTATGAGCTGTATGTGGTTCACCCGTTACTGGGTCAACCATGACTTCAGCATTGCCGTGATCAGCTATCACAATTACTGTGCCATCTAGCTTCAAGACCTCTTCAGTGAGTCGGCAGAGCTCTCTATCCACCACTTCTATAGCAGTCACAATAGCCGATGAATTGGCAGTGTGACCTACCATATCTGGGTTAGCAAAGTTAATAAAGAAGAAATCATTCCTACCTAAACGCTCCAACGCTGCATCGCAGATCTCTTTGGCTTTCATTTCCGGGGCTTCGTCATGCGTTTTGACGTCTTTACGACTAGGAATCAAAACATCTTCTTCACCCTCAAAGCCCTTTTCCACGCCGCCGTTGAGAAAGTATGTCGCATGAGGAAATTTCTCGGTCTCGGCAATATGAACTTGCTTAAGCTTGGCCTGGGAAATTAACTCACCCAGTGTGGTTTTAATCTCAGCGGGGGTATAAGCAACTACTGCTTGCAGATCTTTATGGTACTCAGTCATGGTCACAAAGCAGAGGTTTTTATCTTCACGGTGCTCTACCACTCGTTGTGAAAGTTGGCGTGAGCGATCCTTACGAAAATTCGTTAAGATAATGGCATCATTACTCTCAACTTCAAAAACCTCTCCCTTGGCAGTTTTGAAAACGATGGGCTCCATGTGTTCATCAAAAATCTCTTGGTGATACTTTTCTTGAATGAGCTGTGAAGGTGAAATTGAGGAGTCATAGACGTGCTCAGCTTCACCATTGAAAATTGCTTTCCAAGCCTTATCAGTACGTTCCCAGTTAGTATCGCGGTCCATCGCGAAGTAGCGACCCATGACTGAGCCAATTTCACAACCCTCTAGCTGCGCGACTAGTTCTTCCAGTTTCAGCAAGGATTTACTGCCGGCGGTCTTTGGTGTATCTCTGCCATCTAAGAAAGGATGAACGATAATCTTTTTTACCCCAGCTGCTTTGGCAGCTTTAATGGCAGCCATAAAGTGATTCTCATGACTATGTACGCCACCCGAAGAAAGTAGACCTAAAATATGGAGCTGGCTGTGGAACTGCTTGACATGATGGAACGCCTGAACAAATGCTGGATTCTGGGCAAAGGCACCGCTATCGGCGTCTTTGGTGATGCGTACTAAATCTTGATAGAGAACCGTACCTGCTCCAATGGTGGTATGACCGACTTCACTGTTACCCATTTGCCCTTCAGGCAGACCAACTGCTTCACCTGAGGCTGCTAGTTTGGTAAAAGGATAGGTTTGTAGTAAGTGATCGAAGCAGGGAGTACTAGCTAGCGCAACACCGTTGTGGAGCTGATCTTCTCTCAGACCCCAACCGTCTAATACTACTAAGACCACTGGACCCGGGACTTTTCTGTGCATGATTATTTTTTAATTGCCGATAGCCCAGGATAGGTAGCTGCAGTACCCAAGGCTTCTTCAATTCGTAGTAATTGATTATATTTTGCTAAGCGATCTGAGCGCGAGATAGAGCCCGTTTTAATTTGACCAGTGCCTAAGCCCACTACAAAGTCAGCGATGGTGGTATCTTCTGTTTCACCGGATCGGTGTGAAACAATGGCGTTGAAGCCGTTGTTGCGAGCCAGGTCAATTGAGGAGACAGTTTCGGTGACGGTGCCAATTTGATTGAGCTTGATTAAGATGGCGTTGCCGGCTTTTTGGTCGATACCTTGCTGTAAGCGTTCAACATTGGTAACAAATAAGTCATCGCCAACTATCTGGACCTTATTACCAATCTTTGCAGTTAAATCTTGATAATTCTTCCAGGCATCCTGGTCAAAACCATCTTCAATCGAGATAATTGGGTACTTGCTGACCCATTCAGCATACAGCTCCACTAGCTCTGAGCCGGATAAGACCCGACTTTCACTGGCCAAGTTGTAACTGCCATTCTCGAACAGCTCACTGGCGGCTACATCCATGGCGATCATGACTTCACTACCAAGTGAGTAACCTGATTTTTCCACCGCTCTAACCAGTAGATCTAGCGCAGCTTGATTTGAGCCCAGGCTGGGGGCGAAGCCACCCTCGTCACCAACTGTCGTGGAGTGACCTTCGTCATGAAGGATCTTTTTAAGTTTCATGAAAATGGTAGCGCCGATCTCCATGGCGTGTGAGAAACTACTGCCCCCCACTGGCATCACCATGAATTCTTGAAAATCAGCGGATTTGCTAGCGTGTTTACCACCATTGAGTAAGTTCATCATTGGTACTGGCATCACCCAGTTGCTAGGTGCGGTGGTAGAAAGTGAACGGAAGTACTCCCACAGTGGTCGTTTTTGACTGATGGCCAGTGCCTTGGAAAGGCCCATTGAGACACCTAAGATGGCATTGGCACCAATCTTCCCTTTATTAGACGTACCATCGAGCTCAATCATGGCTGTATCAACACTAACTTGATCGGCAGAGATGCCTTTTAAGGCAGGTAAGAGCATGTCGTGAACATTTGTAACTGCCTGGCTGATACTTTTGCCTTCGTAGTGAGCTTTATCCCCATCACGCAACTCTACTGCTTCATACGCACCCGTAGAAGCTCCGGATGGTACAGCTGCTCGTCCCATTGAGCCATCATCCAAAGTTACATCAACTTCAATGGTAGGCGTACCACGGGAATCTAAAATTTGTCTTGCTTTGAGCGATGAAATGCTGGGCATGAAACCTTTCGGTGATGTTTGTATTAGGTTACAAAGAGTAGTGGCTTCGTCAGCCAGGTTTGTTCACTATACCTCAAGTCAGGAAGTGGTCAAGGGGCTCTTGGCTAGGTGATAAGTTAGTAAAAAAAGAAAACCCTCGCTGCAGTGAAGCAGCGAGGGTGTGCAGGGTCACCGTCTACGACGAAGACTGCTGTTTTTGGCGGTTTCGTCGCTTCGGTTTCTCGACTTCCACAGTCGGTTGAATTAACGCTTGGACGCGCGGGGTGTGCTGTCCCTTCTCATTGCCACGCGGGGTGTTAAGCTCCCCGTTCGTGACAAATGGCCGCCGCGCGCCGTTGCCGATCGTGTGTTGTACCTTGCGTCTCACTAGCTGCTCCTTTAATAGAGAAGGACGAAATGCAAGTGATTGGCAGTTGCCAATCCAGATGTAGTATAACACTTTCTCAGTAGTTACTCGTCATCTTCATCTAGATCATCCTCTATCTGGAGGGCTCCAGCTTCCATCATGATATCTTCAATATCGGCGGCCCGATCCTCTTCAGCACTCACAGTTAAAAGTATGCCACCTTCTTCAATGCCAGACTGATACGCGAGAATTTCTTCCTCATCCAAATCTGCTCCACTTAGAGCCCCAACTAATCCGCCACTGGCGACGCCGATTCCGGCACCAATCCCTGTGGAGGCGAGCATCGATGCGATAGTACCCGCTGTAATAACAGGTCCAATGCCCGGTATAGTGATGGCACTAACGCCAGCCAGTAAACCCATTAAGGTTCCGGCCACTGCACCCGCACTTGCCCCAGTGGTCACGCGTTCTTCTTGAACAATATCCTGTTCAGTTTGAGAATTTTTTCCTGAGCTGAGATATGATTTAGCAGTTTCCTCTTTAGTGATTAGTGAAATGTCATCAGCTGTAATTCCGGCATCAAGAATTTTTGAGTAGGCTCTGTCGGCATCTCTGAAAGTTTCAAATAGTCCAATAACCGTTCGCATACGACCCTTTCTCTTTACATTCAGTTAAGAACGTACAATAACGAACAGGAGTTACAATTAGGTTCGGATGGAGTAAGAATTTGGTATGACAGAAAGATTTAACGAGATAGATATCTTGAGAGGTGTGGCTGTGATCGGCATGGTGTTGTACCATGCGGCCTTTGATGCGTACTTCATCTATGGCTGGCCTATTTCCATTGATTCATTACCGCTAGTGGTGTTAGGAAAAGTAGCTGCGTTACTTTTTATAACTTTGGCAGGGATGAGTTCATGGTTATTGTTCCGTAAAGCAACGTTGCAAAAATGGAGCACCCTAAAGTACTTCACCAAAGTATGGCAAATCAGCACCATGCTTGCGTTGGGAGCTTTGCTATTAACTACCGCGACTGCCTTTTTATTTCCTATATATACTATCTGGTTTGGAATTTTACATTACATGGCGGTGGCAAAGTTGTTGTTATCGTTGATATGTAAAATCAGAGTCTCTCCTTTAGTTTTGGTTGTCATACTCGGCGCTCTATGGTGGGGATTCTATGGTCTCCGTATGGAAGCCTGGTATTTACTGCCATTCGGCATACGATCTTCTAGCTTTGCTTCCTTGGATTACTATCCATTACTACCTTGGTTGGCATGGTCTGCTTTTGGTGTATGGCTAGGACAGCAGTTGTACCCGATAGCAGGGGAAGCTCATAGAGTTCACATTTCTGCATCAAAAGCTACATCGTTTTTGACGATCACTGGTCAAAATTCATATTTGATTTATCTCCTGCATCAACCGATAATAATTGCTCTACTATGGCTACTAAACTAATTCTGGCTTCACAATCTATTCAGCGACAAAACTTACTTAAAACAGTAGGTGTGCCATTTACGGTTGTGCCATCTGACATCGATGAGAAAGCTATCCGTCACGATGATCTTGCTGAGCAAGCTCGGTTAATTGCTCAAGCTAAAGCGGCAGCCGTGCAGTTGCAATTTCCTGAAGCAGCCATCCTGGCAGCCGATACCTTCGCTGAGTGTGAGGGTCGAGTGATGGAAAAGCCGGCCAGTGTGGATGAAGCAAGAGGTATGCTGGAGCACTTTTCGGACACGGTTTTTATCGTTTTTTCTGGTTTTTACTTTAGTGATCCTAGCTCTGGAGTTGTGATTAGTAAGACAGTGCTCAACAAAGCAAAATTCCGGCCGCTAAGTAAAGAAGAAATTGTGACCTATGTTTCCACTCAGCCAGTCACTACTTGGTCAGGCGCTTTTTCAGCTGCATACTCTGAAGGGGCATCTTTAATTGAGTGGATAGAAGGCTCTTTAACTGCATTTACCCATGGACTGCCAATGGAAGAGGTGTATAGTG
This sequence comes from bacterium, assembly GCA_030855135.1. Classification (GTDB taxonomy): domain Bacteria; phylum Patescibacteriota; class Microgenomatia; order UBA1400; family PJMF01; genus JALYRS01. Next base: position 12,912 of record JALYRS010000017.1, read on the forward strand.
CTTTGAGAAAAGCATCATTTCTGCCCGAAGGAGTGACCAAAAAGCATGTTTAAACGTCTGTTAGCCAACGAATCTGTACTACCCAAGCTTTTTATCGTCATCGCAGCCATTTTATGGGCATTTGATGGAGTAATTCGGCGCAGTTTATTCGATTTACCGCCAATTACCATTGTCTTCTTCGAGCATTTGGTGGGTACGCTAATCCTACTGCCATTCGTTTTTCGCGCCTCACGCACCGAGATGATTAAACCCAAGGAACTGGGTTTATTGTCGGTCGTGGCCTTAGTTAGTGGCGTGCTGGGTACCTTATGGTTTACCGCTGCTTTAATGAATGTCAACTTTATACCTTTCAGCGTGGTGTACTTAATTTTGTACTTGGAGCCGATCTTTGCTACTACGAGTGCCAGGATTTTACTGAAAGAAAAAATTAGTCCACGATTTATTAAATGGGGAGCAGTAGCCCTAGTCGCAGCATTTTTTGCCACCTTTAAGTACGGTGGTGTTAATCTTGCCACGGGATCAGGCACAGTGATTGCAGCCTTGTACGCACTGGGCGCGACTGCTGCTTGGGGTACTTCCACCACTTTGTCCCGCATGACACTACTCAAGCGGTCAGATACCTTGGTCAGTGGTTGGAGGTTTTTATTAACTACCATCTTTGCTTTGATCGGTGTATTTGTGTTGGGTCAGCAAGCGACCCTGACACAGCCAACTGCTACTCATTTTGGCTACTTGATTTTAATCGCTTTGACGTCTGGCATGGCAGCTTTGGTTCTGTACTACAAAGGGCTGAAGAAGACAGAGGCCAAAATTACTACCATGTTAGAGTTAGTATTTCCCTTACTAGCAATTTTTTTCGATGCTGTTTTGTACAAGACAGTCTTGCATCCCAGTCAATATCTAGCGGCATTAGTGATGATCTTCGCCGTCTACAAAATTGCTGAGCGAGGCAATAAATAAAGTCATTTGGATAGCAGTCTGGTATACTACTAACTATACGTTAATAGATCATTGTTAGAATTTTTTTAGCAGCAGAAGGTTTAGTATGCCATCTAGTATTGAAGGCAATAAGCGAGGAATAACTCGTAGAGACTTTTTAGTTAAAGGTGGGGCAGCTGTTGCGCTGACATTGCTTGAAAGTGCCCGGCTAACAGAGCTCTCAGCCCTTGAAAGCCCTAGTAATCCCTCGATCGAACAAGCTTCCTTACAACAAGAGATAAATCCCTTTGCCGATGAAACATTATTCTTGAATCCATATTCCCAAGTAGCAAACGCCGTTAGAGCTTTAGAGGCTGCGGGAGAGACTGCCAAAGCAGAAGAACTAAGAGCAATTGCCGACCAACCTGCTGCTACTTGGTTTGGCGACTGGAATATCACGATTGAGCAAGATGTAAACGAGTTAGTGTCAGCAGCCCAGGAAGCTGAAGCCTTACCCGTCATGGTTCTCTATAACATAACTAATCGGGATGTAGGTTTATACTCTGCAGGTGGCTCGGAAACAAATGAAGAGTATTTACGTTGGATTGATGGGGTTGCAGACGGTGTAGCTGGACGCAAAGCTGTGGTGATATTTGAACCCGACGCTCTTGGCCACTTAAGTACTCTTGACAGCGATAACGATCGCACTGCCCGGGTAGGTCTAATGAAAGAAGCAATCGACCGACTGGTACAAGCTGGTATTCATGTCTATGTTGACGCCTCGCAATGGGTCGATTCAACAGTTATGGCGGTGCGACTGATGACAGTTGGAGTGGGAGAAGTAGGTGGACCTCAAGTAGCTATAAATACTTCTGGACTCGAAACGTTGGAAGATAACCTTGCGTATTATCATGCTTTGCGTCGAGAAATTCCTTCATTGAGAACCGTAATAGACACCTCCAGAAATGGAAATGCTGTTGACAAAACAAATCCTGAATTCTGGTGCAATCCCCCAGATGCTGCTATAGGTCTTAACCCCACTACCCAACCAGAGGAAGAGGGCGTAGATGCATTGTTGTGGATTAAAGCTGCCGGAGAGTCGGATGGCATCTGTAGTACAGGCGAGTATCCGCCAGCAGGCGTCTTCGATGAAAATCTTGCCCTCAATCTGATTAGAAATCGTAATTGATCTCAGCAAAGCTCCCATAATTTACAAACTAAATTTGAGTTGCCAGACTGGTATAATGTCAATTCTAACCCCAGCTCAGATGAGCTTTTTTGGAAGCGTCGCATAGTGGTTAGTGCAACAGGTTGCTAACCTGTGTCACCGAAAGGTGACTCGTGGGTTCGAATCCCACCGCTTCCGCTGAGTTTTGATCATGCCAACGGCATGATTAAAACTCAATGGGATATGCACGGGACTTTTTAAATCCACCGATCATGCGTCGAATTGACAGCGTTAAGCGTCTATATCACGACGTACGACAGCTCTTTGATCCCGGCTTCGTGACGATCAAGTATCTGCACGACGAGCCATACGGCTGTGCCTCAGTCTGGTGGGTGGAGAGCACTAATCCACCGGTGGTGCAGACCTTCCGCACCAGTGATCACTTCGCGCGAGCCGCGGTGTCCGGTATCGTCTTCTTGGCGATTGTCATCGGTCTATTCGCTTTTGGCATCGGTCTGCTGATCGATGGCTATCTCGACAAAAAGCTGCGTTAGCTTAACAACAACCCCCGTCTCTACAGAGGCGGGGGCTTTCTTTTATCGCTCGACTGAGAATGGTATGATATGACCACTCGAGGATACACCTATGCCAACTTCAGAAACCTTACAAAAGACCGCTCAGCTTTTATACCCTCACGTCACCAAAACACTGGCGGAGCTTGAACTGCAGTATCCGCCACGCCAGCTGCCACCGGGCGCTTATGTGACTCGTGTCGCCCCCAGCCCTACCGGCTTTATGCATATTGGAGGCATTTTTGCCTCGCTCGTTTCCCGCACACTAGCCCACCAAACTAAAGGTATCTTTTTTCTGCGCATCGAAGACACTGATCAAAAGCGAGAAGTTGAAGGTGGAGCAGCGCAAATAATTAACACCATGAATCATTTTTTAGTTAGTCCGGATGAGGGAGTGGTCGCTGCTGGCGAAGAGCGTGGTGAGTATGGACCCTACGTCCAGAGTCATCGCCAGGAAATCTACTCTACCTATGCGAAGTGGATGGTAGAAAATGATTTTGCCTATCCATGTTTTTGTACAGCTGAAGAGCTCAAAGAAATATCGATAGAGCAGGTTCGCCGAAAAGTCACAAAAGGTTGCTATGGTGAGTGGGCGGTCTCTCGCCAGCTGACTCATGAGCAAATTGCCGATAAGCTTGCACAAGGTATGACCTTTGTTTTGCGGGTTAAAGCACCCGAGGCGCGTACTACAGTTAAAGTACGCGATGAAATTAGAGGGAGTATCGAATTTAAAAGTAATGAGTTTGACATGGTGCTGATTAAATCAGATGGTATTCCCACCTATCACTTTGCTCACGTCGTCGACGATCACCTAATGCGAACTACTCATGTCACCCGTGGCGAAGAGTGGTTGGCTACTTTGCCTTTGCACGCTCAGTTGTTTGAGATGCTAGGCTTTCCGTTACCGGTCTATCTCCATTTTTCACATATCGGTAAAAAAGAAGGTGGCTCCACTCGCAAGTTAAGCAAACGCAAAGATCCAGAAGCTGCCATGTCGTTTTATGCTGAGACCGGCTATCCCGCTGAGTCAATTAATGAGTACTTACTGTCACTCGCTAGCCCTCGATTTTTAGAGTGGCATAAGGATAACCCAGAAGTGCCATACAGTGACTTCACTTTTGAGCCAAAAGAGCTGGGTAAGAGTATTGTCTTGTTTGATAAGCCAAAATTAGACTTCATCAGTAAAAATATCATTTCACGATTGAGTGCTGACGAGGTGTATCGAGCATTTTCTGAGTGGGCGCAGCAGTTTGACCCTGAGTTTTATGAAGTACTGCAAGCAGATCAAGCTTATGCCACCAACGTGATGAATATTGAGCGAGAGCAAGAGCAGCCCCGCAAAGATTTTGCCACCTGGTCAGAGTTTAAGGAAGGTACACGATACTTTTTCGATTCATTACTGCCCAATGGCTTAGAATACGCGGCAATTCCTGAAAAAGTCACACCGGCTGATGCGGTGGCTTTTTTAGAGTTAGTGGCAGCCGAGTACACCGATGAAGCTACCAAAGACGTCTGGATGTCCAGTATGCGCAGCTTAGCCGCCAAAGTGCAGTTCGCCCCTGATGGAGAGTCGTTTAAAGCTGCCCCAGAATCATATAAAGGTCAGCTTAAGCACGTGATGGCGGTCTTACGGATTGCGATTACTGGTAAGAAGGATTCTCCTGATCTCTACCAAGTCATGCAAGTAATGGGCGATCAGCGAGTAGCTTCTAGAGTTGCAGCAGCCATTGCCTACTTCAAAAAAGCCTAACTCAGCCCAAAAAAAGACCGTCTAAAAAGACGGTCTGGGTTTCTAATTTTAAGCAATCAAGTTCCGATCATATTATACGCTCTGAGACACTTCTGAGCGGGGTAATGGTGTAGGTGTCCATGGCGGTGTGCCATCGTAGAAAGTGAAATCTTGGTAGCTCCAGTCACCACTTTCCAGTTGCACGACCACGGCCGTAGTGGGTGGTAGGTCACTTGACTTGAGATAGAGCATCCCATTAGGATGGTCGTACTGAATCTGGGTTACTCGGCCAGGGAATGGTGGAGTAACCTGAGGCTCCCAGTACGATGAGTTGATGAAAATTCTCGTCATCTCCATCTCACCCGGCAGTTGGAACAGCTGAAAAAGTAAGGCAGGGCTGTCCTCATCTAATGTGAGGAAGATGGTGTACTCGTCGAGAACGTACTCGGTTGGGACGACAATTGTCACGATCTGAGGTGAGTACGTGCGATCGATGCTCAAGAAGAGACCGATGATGCAGCCTGCTACAAAGCAGGCCATCATGCTTGGTGTAACCAGTTTTTGGATCATGATATCTCCATGATTGTTTAAAATTGTAGAAAGAACTATCTCTCGCTTGGCTATCTTTGGTAGATAGGCAGCTAGAGATAAACAGGCCTATAGTATATCATGAATTTGAAATTGTATGCACATTTTTGCTTCATTGTTGTGGCGAGTAAAAGCTGTCAGAATAAACGGTTAAGATGACAAACAACCCAAAACTCATAAATGCTAAGCGATCACATTTAATTGCCCTTTTAATCGTTTTTTCCTTTTTACTCTCAGGCACACTTTTAGTTGAAGGTTGGATGAATCAGCAAGCAGATCAGCAAGTGCTAGGTGTTGAGGATGATGAGTAAATTAGGTAGTAGCAGCAGGCTGTTGTTGCAGGTTTTTACTCAATAAGAACGGTCCAATAATCGTGGTGAGTAAGACTGTTAAGACGATTACTGAGAAAATCTCTGGAGATAATACTCCTAGACTCTGACCAATAGCGGCAAAGATAAGCCCCACTTCTCCTCGAGGAATCATCGCCAGTCCCACTGTGAGACGATCACTACCTTTAACCGGCAGGGCTGCTACCATTTTGCCTAGGATTGCGACTACTGTCAAAACGAGTGACAGACCAATTGTTCGAGGATCAAGTAAACTGCCAATATTTACACTCATACCAGTAGTGACAAAGAAAATAGGGACAAAGAAGAGGGCTAGCGGCTCAATAATTTCTTCTACGCTGCGATCAGTGTGATGATTTAAGACTTCGGTAATTTTGCTTTTGGTGGCTGGAGCTAAGTCGCTAATGTGATTTTTGATATCTTGAACTAAGTGAGGCTCTTTGAATCGTTTGAAGTGAACTGGGTCCAAAACCAAGCCAGCAGAAAAAGCACCAATAATTGGTTCGAGACCGATGAGCGAGGCAATGGCAGCAAAGATTAGACCAAAGCTAATAGCCAGGGTAAATTTTGTGCCGTAACCGGTGTTTATCATCACAAAAACGTGACTTAAATAAGGGGCGAGTAGCTGACCGATGACTACACTTAAGACCAAGAACAGGAATGACTTCATTACGATAAAGCCAATGCTGAGTGCGGTTACCGTTCCACCCAAGGCTAAAGATGAAACGATAGCCAGAATAATTAAACCAATGATGTCATCCATCACGGCCGCGCCGAGTACAATTTGAGCAGCCTTGGTCTGCATTTTTCCTAGGTCCTTGAAGATGCGTGCAGTGATACCAACAGAAGTGGCGGCTAGAGATGCTCCGAGGAACAGGTAGGTGGCCTGGGACTGGCCAGGAATAAGTAGTGGTCCTACAAGGTAGGCGCCGAGTGCCATCGGCACGAAGGCGCCAATGACTGCCACCAGACCGGCGGTAGTGCCAACCTTAAGTAGTCTAGCTACATTTGACTCTAAACCGATCTGGAATAACAGAATAATCACACCTAACTCAGCCAAAAACCGAATGATTTCATTGTCTTGAAAGTCATGAAAAAATGGAACGCCAATTAACACTAAATTTCCAAGGAAAATACCCGCTATCAACTCTCCAACGACTGGTGGAAGCTTAATTTTCTCGATTAAGTGCAGCACTTTTGCCGCAATTAAAATGCCGGCGATGGCTAAAAATAAAAATGCGGCATGATGTGGATCTTCGGTGGCTGTCGGATCACTGGCTGCAAAAACTAGAGAGGGAGTACTTAACAACAGGGAGAACGTGATGGCTAGGGAGGTGATGAATAACTTCATACAAGTCTCATAGGTGAAGACTCGGCAATTCTATGCTTCTGAGCGGCGAGTTTCAAGCTTTAAACTAGATTATTGTACAGACGATACAAAGAGTACAAATGCACTTTGTGACAAGAGTTGGATTAAATTCTTACTTAATTGTCATAACAAAAGAATAAACGCGCCCCAATAAAGTTATTAAAAGTATATTCGCAAAGGACATAAAAATGAAAATATCATCTAAAGTTCATGGTATGGCAGATTACTGACGGGGCTATTCTCCTATTAGCGCCGTACATATTTAATTTCTCAGATCTTGGTGGGCCGGCCGTAGTAATTCCTCAAGCCATTGGAGTCGTTATTCTTCTCCAGTCACTTATCACTAAGTATGAGCTTAGTCTAGCTAAGATTATTCTCTTAAAAGTACATTTGATGATGGATTATGTTGCTTCATTATTTTTAGCGGCATCACCATTTATCTTTTGATTCATTGATGAGGAACCAAACGTGTGGCTGCCACATCTAGTTGTTGGCCTTGGCTACTTTGCAATTATGGTTTGATCCATGCTGTAGTTTTTTTTGTGCTGAATTTGCTATGATACTTCTATGC
>JALYRS010000057.1:0-5461 GCA_030855135.1 bacterium
CTTTTCATTCCTTTAAATCGTTTGTACTTTTCTGGCACCGTGGCTGGTATCTCCATTGGTGCTGCTACAGTGTCTGTTCGCTCCCGACTTAACGTATCTGTAAAGGTATCGATGTCAGTGCCTCGATCAGTACTATATTGAGTAGTAATAGCAGCATGATTCACACAATTTTCTTGGTAAAGCGGTATGGCCAATAACTGATCAGTAATATTGGCTGAAGTGGTTTGGCGCTCGATGCCAGAGAGTAGTAGGCAAGTACCAATCCAGTCACAGATGGAACACGTTTCATTTTCATGATTGGCAAGCGTTTCTGTATGTTCTTGAGTCATAGCATCTCCTGGGCAGGAGTGTAGTTTTGTAGTGGTGCCCCTAGTAGGAATCGAACCTACATCTTAAGTTCCGGAAACTCACGTTCTATCCATTGAACTATGGGGGCAGAGTCTCATATCTATAAGTAAGTCAGGCGATTGTATCATCATCGCAGTGCTTTAATTGTTAGTGCTCCCGCCAAGAATCGAACTTGGATTTAAGGTTTAGGAAACCTTTGTTCTATCCGTTGAACTACGAGAGCAATGAACTGTATTTTATACTATTAACTAAAATGGTGTTGACTGAGCTCTCGGTTTCCTTTACTATTTCAAATCTATTAAAATTAACTTGGATTATCACTACAGGGATCAAACATATGCTCGAAAAAGCAAAAAATACTATAACGGCAAGTATCGCTGGACAGGAACCAAGCTGGAAGAACGCCGCTTCTAGGATGCTAGCAGGCCAAGCTTATCAACCTATTCCTAATAATGAGGTAGCACGAAATACTGAGTATTTTGATGAGTACTACGACTGGAACAACCAAGTGAGAATTTTTGGTATTAATATTAATAGAGTTGCTGAGTCTTTTAACCTGGCAAAGCCTAAATTAAGTCAAGAAATGATTTCGAATGTCGAGGCTACTATCCAGGCAGCTATAAGTGATTACGAAGATTTGAAAGCAAGGGATAGATCGAAAGATCCGCAAAAACTTATAGATTTCCATGACGAAATGATGGCTTGCATGGACAGGCATCAGTTGTATAAATTAGACACTCAGTTATCTAATATCTGAGCTGCAGCTCAAAACTACTGCAAGTTTACCGAGTATAAATTGAGCGGAATATCTGGACTAAAGGAAGTCAAGATTAATAATTGGCTACCATCTGGCCATGGATAGACGAAGTGTTGCGCAAAGGGGCCAAAGTACACTGTGGTGGCATTGGTATTGTCATAGCCTTTGACCTGAATCCGATCGCCAGCAGCATAGAGGAGTAGATTAGAGTCTGGTGACCACTGGAAAGTATCGGCATAGAGTGAGCTGTGATAGGTGTTAAAGAGATCAGCTGTTTGGGCTGAAGTTGATGCTTGTAGACGTCTAAAAGCACTAGGAGAGGCCTCGAGACTTAATGCCTGACGACGAGAGAGGTCGGTGGCCAGTAGAGGCTTAGTTGCCAGAGCGGCACTGGGTGAACTCAGTGGTTCGCTACCCACTTCAAAGTTACGATCTTCGATTCGATCATAGACATAGATCTTACCCGCTTCTAAAGTGCGTGACTCAGGTTGTGTATTGGCAGATGGCACTGGTGGCACTAAATCAGGAGGTAACGTCGCTGAAGCAGTAGCCGTATAAAGTAACCGTTCTTTATCTGGAGAAATATAGACATTCTTCGCCGACTGGGTGGCAAAAGCGATTACCTCTAATGGGAAACGAGCCAAAAATTGTCGCTCACGCAGATACATTTCTTCTTCCCATTCACTGAGAAGCAAGCGGGTTCTCAAGCCCACATCTGGCAAGGTCGCTAACTCATTTTTACGACTAGTATCAAGTAGCACCTGTCGATCGCCACTTATAAGTAATACCTCTGAGCTATCAGGAGCCCAGATCATCTTGGCAGTACTGAGCTCAAAACCAGGAGCAGTTTCGGAAATTTGCCGAGGCCCACTCTGTAGCGAAAAACGATTATTATTTAAAGATAAAAGATATAAGCCATTTCTAGTTTGAGCTGAGGCAGAAGCAGTGTAGTAAATCAAGCTCTGACCATCTGGTGAAACCGACACATTCTGGACGCCGGTAAAGGTTAGTGGCTGGAGGCCAGGAGTTGAAGGAAAAAGCTGGGCATTGGTTTGGGTGACGAGCTCTCGTTGAATTTGGAGGGTTTTTTTCCAAGGTGAGTAGCCATCTTTAAGTATCTCTACATCGTATTCTCCTGGCTGAAGATAGATGGTGTCATCAGTGGCACTCACCAACTTGCCATCGATAATTACTTGGGCACCAGTCGGAAATGAATTTGCACTTAGTAATCCACTTTCCGGCACAAAGCCTTGGCGTGTTATTCTATAGTTGCCTTTGGCATAACCAATTGCAATTATCGTTCCACCTATAATAAAAACGAAAGAAAGTAGTGTGTAGATCACGCGGTGATTTATCGAAAAAGACATTACATTAGTATACCATTACAACGCATGAAAATTCCCTTTTTATCAAATATGACTCAGTTAGTGGGTATTGATTTAGGTACTACCACCACTCGAATCTGGACAGACACTGACGGCGTGGTCTTGGAAGAAGCAACTTGCTTAGCCATTGATTCACGAACAGAGCGAGTGATGGCGGTAGGCAATGAAGCAGCAGCCATGGCCGGCAGAGTGGGAGATGTGGTGCAGATTCATCGGCCGGTACAAGGTGGCGATTTATATGATCTCGATGTGGCTAGAGCAATGTTGAAGGTATTTCTGCAAAAAGTCTTAAAAACGTCTGCTTTTGTGAGACCAGTAATGATGGCCAGTATTCCGGCCAGTAGCACCGAGGCCGAGCGAATGGCCATGGTGGAGTTGCTCGACTCAGTGGGTGCTCGTGAGGCATACACCATTAGCCAACCATTGGCGGCGGCGATTGGTTCAGGTGTGCCGATTGCAGATAGCTCGGGCAGCTTTTTAGTCCAAATGGGCAGCGGAGTAGTAGAAGGCGCGATTATTTCCCTGGGTAGTATGGTGGCGTTTGAGTCTAGTCGCAAAGCAGGGCAGAGGGCCGATGTAGGTATCCAGACATTACTAAAGAATAAACATTCCTTACTAGTTGGCGCCGAAGCAGCCGAACACTTAAAGATAAAAGTGGGAGGTTTAGGGGGGGCTGAGAAACAAGCTTTAGTCACCGGCAAGGATATGGTTAAGCTCTCACCAACCGAAGTGATGGTTACCACTGCAATGATCCAAGCTCCGCTGCTAGAGCAGGCCGCTCTGTATCAACGTGTACTCAAGCAACTCTTTGCTAAAATACCACCTGAGCTGACAGTAGATGTGATTGATAAAGGTATTTTATTAGCTGGCGGCTTTGCGCAGCTGGATGGTCTTGATCAATACTTAGTGCAGAGTGTAGGAGTCTCAGTCGCGGTGGTAGAAGATCCCTCACATGTGGTGATAAAGGGCATTGGTACGACGCTAGAGCATTTGGGGTTATTTAAGGAAAGTTTAGGGTATCAACTGTAAGATGGGCGAAAAGGAAGAACTATGAATGATAAAGCCTCAGTTAAACTCGCTTCTATTAATATAGAAGGTCACAAACATTTCCATGAGAGGATACTGCCATTTTTGCAGCAGTTCAAGCCAGACGTAGTTTGCTTACAAGAAGTATTTAGTGTCGATGTGCCATTTCTCAAGGAAATTCTGGGAATGGACGGCCTCTTTATGCCAACTTCGATAGTGACAGAAGTTAGTGTTCATCAGCCAATAGCGATGGGTGAATGGGGAGTGCTCTTATTGAGCTCATTACCAATATCTCAAATTCAAGGCGAGTACTACGTGGGAACTGCTGAGCGCATTCCTCCCTTTATGGAGCATGGTAATCCTAATGGCATGAACAGAGTTTTTATTTGGGCTACGGTGATGGTCGGCCAGACGCCGTTTACCATTGGTACCACGCACTTTACTTGGTCAGTCAAAGGTGAGCCGACAGAAGAGCAAGATCGTGATCTACACCAACTTTTTAGCATTTTAGACAGCATTCCCGACGTAGTTTTTTGTGGTGACTTCAACGCACCTCGCGGTAAAGCCACATTTGCCAAGATTGCCGAGCGCTACACCGACCACATTCCACCATCTGTTACGACTTCCATTGATCCGGAGCTGCATAAAGCTGGCGCACTGGAGCTCATGGTTGATGCTTTGTTTAGTACCCCAGAGTATACCGTGACCGACGTTAAAGTTAGCGCTGGCGTCAGTGATCATCAAGCCATCACAGCCACTGTTTCCCGAGACTGTGCTTGATATAATGAAGCATGGCAAAGTCTGAGTATCACAAACCAACCACCGTAGCCGAAGCGTGGAGCAATCCTCGATATCAGGGCAAAATTGTGGTGGCTGCCGGTGGTGAGGTGCACGGAACCTATGATGATGAAAAAGCGCTGCAGTTGCTCAAGAAGCTCGAACGCAAGTATCCTGATCAAACCCCTGAGACCACCATTATTCCGCAACGCAGAGTAGTTTTAATCACTAGAGAGTAGGTATGTGGCCTTTTTCACTACTAGGTATCGGACAAAAAACGCCACCTAAGCGCCGTTCAGTCACGTTTGAGTTTGAAAAAACCTCGAGTGACCTTTTCTCAGAAATTTACCGACCACTTGCCACTGTCAAATTATGGTCAGAGTCGAGTAAATCATGGAAAAAAGTTACCATGATTGTCGACACTGGGGCAGATTACACCATCATTCCTCGTTACATAGCTACTTGGGTAGGCATTGATGAGGATAAAAAAGCCCAGAAATACACCAATCTTGGCTTGGGTGGAGAAGAAACGGTCTATTTTTTACCTGATGTTAAGGTCAAGATAGGTCCTTTTGAAAGACAAGTACCGATCGGAATCATTAACAGCACTAAAGTACCTCCACTTTTAGGTAGACAACTAATGCTTAACGACTTCGAAGTACTACTCAAGCAGCACACAGTCACTTTCTCTGCGCCATAAAACCATGGTATGAGCAAATTATTGGGGGATTCTAATTTCACTAGTCAAGTAATGACTATTTTTGCAGTTTTTCCACCTCACGAGCAAATTGATTTCCTCGATCTGCATAATCTTTAAACAGGCCAAAGCTGGGACTAGCAGGACTTAGGAGCACTACATCGCCCGGTTGAGCAACAGTGCTGGCGTGCTGAACTGCTTCTGCCATCGTATTGGCTGAGAAAGTAGGGATTGTCGATTCGAAATGGCGTAAGCCGGCTAAGATTTTCTCCCCCGTTGTGGGAAAAGCGATGATGGCGCGCAGTGGTAGATGGCTGAGTGCTTGGCAAAACTCAGTAAAATCTAAGTGACGGTCGTATCCACCCAGTAGCAGTACGACATGACGATCAGGAAAGGCCTTCAAAGCCTCGAGAGCAGCTGCTGGTACAGTTGAAAGCGAGTCGTTTACATACAACACATCTTGATAAGTGG
>JALYRS010000057.1:5471-5902 GCA_030855135.1 bacterium
CGGCTGTAGGCGATGAGGCAAAGGTTTGAAGGAGCGTAAGGCAGCGGCTATCTCAGTGGTAGCTATGCCTAGCTTTTTAGCCACAATAATAGCGGGAGCCACATTATAAAGATTATGTTCACCTAAAAGTGGTAACTCATTACCAGAAATAATTGATTCATCCTCGTAGCTCATTACTCCCTCTGTATACTCCACAATAGCTTTGTCTTCCGAAGCTTCTTTGATCTTAAAAAGCAATTTTGTTGCGTTGCTGTGACCGGCAAGCTCTCGAGAAGTCTCAAATTCAGGACAGTAGATTAAGTAATCCTCAGCGGTTTGCCATTTAGTAATCGCTGACTTAGCCGCTACGTACTCAGCAAACGAGTCGTAGTAATCAAGATGCTCGGGCACAATGTTTTGCAGTACCGCAAAGTGGGGACTGACTCTTAGCT
>JALYRS010000058.1 GCA_030855135.1 bacterium
GTAGAAGGATTGCTACTTGGTTTAGGAGTGGCTATCGGTTGGGCCACAACCTGACCAAACTTGTGGGTAGTGACTTTTGAAAATGTTGGATCAAAGGCAATTTCTAATGTACCTGTCATGTTTGGTGTAAAGTACAGATCACCTAATACAGCTTGGCTACCAGTAACAGAGACAGGCTGATTGCTAGGAGATAAAAAGACTACATCTATGGCTGTTTCTGGAGTGTTGGTTCTGATCACGTTTTGTGACAGTGTTAATGAAGAAGTTTTAGGAACAAACTTCACATCTTTAACTGAGACACCTTTAAATCTCATTCCTAGCTGAACGCCATCAATCTGCGCGCCATCGGTGTTTATAACCACAGGTACAGTGACTGGCTGGTTGATAAGGACATCACTGAAGATGCCATCAAGCGTAACTTTAACAAAGCCATACTTACTAGAAGCATCACTACTAATATCTTGTGCTCTTTGACTCATGATGGTTGTTACAATAACGCCACCAACTACTGAGATCATCAATATAAATGCCAGGATAATTAAAATTGGATTGTTCTTTTTTGTTTTTGGTGCAAATTTTGCCATAGAGTAACTCTACTATGATTAAAGCAAATCGCCTTGTCAATGACTGGTATACTGGGCCTTATGACCAAAGAGTACCATCAGTCGCCTGACAGTCAGCCGCTGCCCAGCTCTCAAGTAGTAGCAAGCGAGCGAGGTGAAGCCTTTAAACTTAGATACCCAGCTTTACTATCTCAATTAGAAGAGTTGCTCTCGTCCGATTTTTCTAGCATTCCCTCCAATCTAACCATAGGACAATTAAAAGAGTCAGGCGAATCAATCTCTATTCAAGTAGAGTTGGACAAAAAGGTCTTCCTCTTAAAAAGGGCTAAAGCTAACAGTCACAAATCGTTTCTTCAGGAAAAATCACAACTCGATTTACTGCAGCAGTCCTTGCAACCAAGTTTTAATAAGGCAGGAGTGAGAGCTCAAACATACTACTTTTTTGCACGGCAGTGGTGCTTTGTGGACTTTGAAGTAGGCAAACCTTTATCTGCTCTTTCACCAGAACTACATACGTTCTTGGATACAGTTGAGTCATATCTTGAAAATACAGAAAATCCTGTTCTAATTGGGTTGATGATTGATCTAATGCCTAGCAACTTTATTTACCGCAATGATGGTCAATATGTTTGGGTTGACCCATTCTATCCAGCAGATTAGGGCAACTCTATGTCAACCTTTTATTTAGTTCGCCATGGTCAAAAAAAATCAGGAGTCTTAGACCCTGACTTAACACCAACTGGTCAGTCACAGGCTCAAAAAACTGCTAATTACTTAACGTGCTTTCCTATCTCCTCCGTGATAGCTAGCCCGAAGAAACGAACTCAGCAGACGGCGGCGTTTATTGGGGCTACTCTGAGTGTACCCGTCGTGACTGATGAAGCTTTGCTTGAACGAATGGAGCTGATTGATTTCGAAGCAGTTTCTATGGCTGACTTTTTTACTGAATGGAGAACTGCCACCCATGATCGTACTTACCAGCCTAGATGGGGGAGTTCTTCATACAATACTGGTGAGAGAATTAAAAAGGTGATTGAGTTAATTGATGATGCCACACCTGATGCTCACGTGGCTGTGGTAACGCATGGCGGTGCTATTGCAGATTTTCTACGTAGTGTAGTTTCTGAAGATGCTGTCGCCAGTCTTATTCATACATTTTCAGAAGGTACTGACTATCGGGTAGATGAATGCTCGGTGACCCGTGTGGCATTAACTGAGACAGGGTATAAATTAGTGGAGCTGCACTGCACCACACATTTGGCTTGATGACTAACTTGTCAAATCCTCGATGACCTTTTCTATCAGGTCATCTATTGTATCTATCGCTGGCATCTCACCCCATTTGCGATGTTCAGTGTTGAGTGCTGATGAAAAATTTGTCAAAAATTGTTCTTTTGCCTCTGTGTCATCTCCTAGGTATTCTTTAATCAGTGGGCTTGATTGGGCAGTATATAGATAACGTAAATACTCAATTTCTTGTGTGGCATTATTCACTAATTCTTTAATTTTTTGTAAATCTTTGTGTTGATTGGTCGTTGCTTCAGTCAGCGCTTTTGACAAGCCCTTAGTAATTGCTTCGAGTGCATCAGTGGCAATTTCAGACTTCAGTAGTACTTTCTGTCCCTCATAGCCTTTAGACGCTAATGCGGCTACAGCCATCCGCCATCGACCAATATCTTTGGCTTGACCTGTTTGTACGATTGACTCTAAACCACTAATATCCATTTCGAGAAGTTCTAAAAACGTATCGGCTTTTAGCTGTTTTTGTATAGATGTTTCAGGAGTGTGACTAACAGTCTGTGGTTGGGTGACTACGCCCCAGTCAATCATCTGTGTTTTAGCAATTTGGCGAAGATCTTGTTCTAGCTTCAGTCGTGTGTCTTCATTTGGTTGCGCTTTCAGAAAACCACTGATTTCATCGAGTCGCATTTTGGCAAATGTACCCATTCCTCCGCGAGGTAGATGATCAAGGACTTTTTGACAAATTCTAGATAACTCAGCTGTGGTTTTTACTTCGCCTGTAATTTCTACCTCAGGTACAAATGCTGTTCGAATCGTGCTGCCCAATGTCAGTCTAAGATTATCAAATTTCGCGGCTTTGGCTGCTCGTTCCTCTAAAATTCTGCCGGCATTTTCATCATAGTAGGTTTGAGCCTCAGCGATGCTGACTTCTACTTCATGTAGCAGTGTTAAAGCTCTACCTGGTTGAGTATAGTTACCTGACACTCCAGCGTACTCCTTTGCCTGATTTAACTTGCCCTTTAGTGACAGAGGATTTATCCTGCTGAAATAGCGAACCTCGTTATCTAACAAACCATATAATTCCAGATCACCTTGCATTAGCTCTGTTACTTTTTCCATTAGCTTAATGTAGAGATCTCTCGCCTCAGCTGTTAATACGTCATGGTTGCGATTTTCGTATTCTTGTCGGTTTATTCGAACTCGCTCTTTCTCGGCATGCTCTTCTACCTGAATTGCTTCTGCTTGAGTTCTATACCACCCAGTCTGCCACTGGGAAGTAGTACTGTTGAGTGCGTACTTTAGTTTGTGTGCAGGATAGGCAAGTGACTGAGTAACATCATCCCATATCTCTGGTGGTGGCAACGAAGGCAGTACTTCATCATATGTTAACTCAATGAGATCTCTTTTCTTTGATAAAAAGTCATTCATTACTAAATCCTGCCGTCGCTCTTCAATAGACTCAACCAATCTGGATAAAGAAGCTGTATCACTGCGTTTCGCTTTCATGGTGAGCAACATTTGATACGCGGGATCATTTACATAGATTTCGATATCAAAACCTTTAATCTCTGGTAAGTCATCCCAGGTAAGCTGCTTTATCTGCTCAATTGGTAATTCGAGCTGAGTATAATATCTTGAATTCGTTGATGCCTGAGTACTGGGATGAGGAACTGGTCCAGTTCCATAATACGCAAGGGGGAACTCTAACCCATTGAGTGTGACTGAACTTGGTTTCTCCAACTGCACTCGTTCGTAAAAGGTAGTAAACTCGACGCCCAAGAGTTTGGTGAGAATTTCTTCGGTTAATTCAAGGTCGGTATCATGTATAGTCTGTAACTCGACCGCCCCATTGAGTTTAGATATATACCACTCAGTCAATAGAGCATCAAAATTAACTTGACTTTGATCTCGCTTAAGTACCTCTTTTAGTTTAGATGCAACCTCTTGGTTGTGGGCTTCATCCTTATGTCCAGTTAAGCCTTTCATCAGAGCTTGTGCCAGAACTGCAGTACCGAACTCGGACTCAGCGAGAATATCTTCTGTAAAAATACTTAGGCCACTGTAAGTTGTCTCCTGAGTTGAGGTTACGGTGCGAGTTATCCGATCATACGCCGTACTACGATTCAAGATTTTTTGTTCGCATAACTGCGGTATGACCTCCATGAACCATTCTGGCTTTAGCGGTGCTACTAGCTGAGCAAAATGAAGCTGTCCATATCTTCCTTGCACCTCAGATTTTTTTACTCCACTCATTAAAATTAACAGTGGCTGTCTACTTAAGACAGAAGAGTGGGATTTGAGAATTAGGTCTGCTAGTGGTCCAGTGTAGTTTTGTCCATTTAGCCTGCCAACGTTATCTACTAAACCGGATAAAAGAGATTTTGTAAAGTTATCAGAAGAAAAATCTCGAGGGCTGTAAATATCTGTAGGTCTCGAGAGATTGGAGTTAGCCACTTCATCAAGTAAATTGCGAACAGTGGCATCAATGAACTGAATTTTTTTATAATTAAGTGAGCGATCAAGACACCATTGACGTTCTGCGTCTTCGGTTTTTCGTTTGCGTTCATTACTGCTGGCATCTTCTCTAAGGCCAAGCTCGGTATTTTTGGCATTTCGCAATCGCTTTTGTTCAGCTTTAAACTCTCTAAAAGCCTGTACAGAAGCATAAAAATCTGATTCGGTTGACTCGGCAAACTCACTCCATTGCAGATGTGCTACATCGCGGGCTTTACTGTAAAACGGTGAATCCCATGTTGAGCAGTCGACTGTGAATCCACCATCTTTCCTTTTTGATAACCATCTGGGTAATGGTTGTTGCTGGTCCTGATCAAGTAGTGATGAAACATCTTCTTCATAACTTCTGTTTGCGAAGAATTTTCTTAGTATTTCTGGAGTAACATTTAAGACCGAGGGGCTAGTTTGTGGTACAAAGTTTAGGCCTTCATTCTCTAGTATTGAGGCTATGATAATAGCTTCAGGTAGTACACCCATCTTTTCTGCTTCAATTAAGACTTTGGCTCGTTCTGGGTCAATGGGGAAGTTGACTAAGACTTCCCCTAAGGGTGTTATTCTCTCATCTTCGCCTAGAGCACCCAACTTCTGTAAGCGCAGGACCGCAACTGTAATTTTTTCCTCATCAGGCTTATCGAGCATGTCTAAGGATTTGATATTTAGCCCATTGGCGGCAATTTGCAGTATCACAGAAGTGAGGGCTTCCCTTTGTATGGCAGGCTGAGGCCAGTACTCAGGGTTACTACGCTGGATCATTTGCTCATACTCATTACTGAAACTAATTGGAATGTAGAAACCTGGTTGCTCGCGGCCAGCGCGTCCTTTGCCTTGATCAGCCTCAGCGCCAGAAACGGGCACTTTAGCTAGGTGGCTGACGCCGTTCTTATCTACGGCATATCTTTTTACTTGTAGAGAGTCGACTACACCCACCACACTTGGTACAGTAACAGACGAGCGAATGATATCAGTCGCACAGACAAATCTCAGCTTACCTTCAGGTACCGGTCGCTCAATTAGTTCTTGCTCACTTCTCTGCATCTGGCCATGACACTCTAGTATCTCCACTGATTCTTTGATGCCAAGTCTCTCAACTTCACTGGCAATGGCTTTCATGGCGTTCTGAATATCGTCCTTACCAGGAAGTAACACCAAAACGGAACCTTTGGTAACTTTTGTAGGTGGTCCATCAGGCGCGGTATTAGGAATAGTTAGGGTGCCGTCAGACCACTTGGTCAGTACTTCATCCTTTACTGCACGTATCGCCCCTGGAGTATGGTGCTCGCCATTTCTCAGCTGGACTGGCTGCACTTCAACAGGGTACAGCTGCTCGTTGTAAGCAATAATGGGTTCGGCAGCACCAAAGAAATTTCTGAATTTCTCAGTGTCGATCGTCGCTGAAGTAACAATAATTTTGGTAT
>JALYRS010000059.1:0-3028 GCA_030855135.1 bacterium
ACCGAGGCTTCTGGCACGTGGTTAGCAGGTGCTTTCTAGCGAGGTACGGTCATTTATTCATCCCTCGCCACAGTGGTTTACGACCCTAAGGCCTTATTCCCACACGCGGTGTCGCTGCGTCAGGCTTTCGCCCATTGCGCAAGATTCCCAGTTGCTGCCACCCGTAGGTGTAGGCACCGTGTCTCAGTTACCTTGTGGCCGGTCATGCTCTCACACCGGCTAGCCGTCGTAGCCTTGGTAGGCCGTTACCCCACCAACTAGCTGATAGCGCGCAGGCCCCTCTCATCGCGTCTTGCGACTTTCCCCTTTCGGGCGTATGCGGTATTACCCCGCCTTTCGGCGAGCTATCCCCCACAACGAGGTAGATTCCTACGTGTTACTCACCCGTCTGCCACTGGTCCCTTGCGGGACCCGTTCGACTTGCATGCTTAAGGCACACCGCCAGCGTTCATCCTGAGCCAGGATCAAACTCTCAAAAAAAGTTTGAAAAAGCTCTTTGAATTACATTACAAAGAAATTTTAAAAATTTCAAAAAAAATTGACGGAAATTACTGTCAAAAAATAAATTTAATGGCAATAGAATCCGTCAGGTTTAACTAACAACGAGATGTCATTAGTTAGGCGAATTCTACCACCATGTCTATTTCAGATGTTTAACGTTGATTAACTATGTAAAGCTGTCAGTTAATCAACTATTCAATTGTTAAAGGTCATTCTCCACACAAAAAGATCCACTCTGCTAAGTGCAAAGTGAATTTCGTAAGGTATAAGACAAGACGAGTATTCTGCCGAAGCAGAACTTTGTCTGGAGAGTGTTTAGTTTACCAAATAAACGTCCTATGTCAAGGGTACAGTCTAGATATTCTCTATGCTAGTATCGTGTATATGAGCATAAATGAAGGACCTTCTCCGCTTATTCCTGGTACAGATCCTGACCTAGATAGAGTTAAGGGTGAGGGTTATCAAGCATGGGCGGCTGAGACATCGATTAACAATAGTCTGATACCCATGATCAAAAAAGGCATCTTACTTCATTATAGTGATCTGTTACCTCAACTAGGTATTACCGAGGCAATAGTGCAGGAGTCAAGCTCTATCCAAGAATTAGCAGGCTGGCAGAAGGAGTTAAAAAAACTTAAAGAAGCTCGCTCAATTAAATAGAAACTATTTTTTTTGATAAAAGTCATGCAATACTCGACCAAATCTTATATCACTGGAAAAAAGTCTATCACCAACTGTAGGTATTCTGACATAACCACCTACTCTTAATGCTTGGTGAACAGCATCCACAAACTCAGCATTTCGAACTGGATCATAGAAGGCAAACTCAGCTCCGAAGGCTGTGATTAAATCTAGGTTACCTGGCGCAGCTTGCTCAATATACTCAAATGCATCAGCCTGTACAAATACCGGTTTATTAAAGTCAGGTGGTAGTACTGCACCTGCTTTTTCATTAAACTGCGCGATCCTATCGATGCTTGGTGGCTCTTTATCTACAGCAGTTAAGTTACTACCTGATACATTTTGTTCTGCAAAAACTGAGGCATAGTAAGCGATCTCTGTCCCATTACCAGCAAAAAGTGAAATAATATTTCTTGGCTGCTTGAAAAATGCCCCATCCTCGTACTCGAACATCTCTCTCAAATCTTCGTACAGTGAAGGTGTGGTGACCTCTTTCATTTGATTTAGCTCAGGTTTGTCAGTTAAAGGCCTTTTTTCACTCATGCCGATCAGTATACTAAGAAATAATATTTTTTAATAGTATTTTCATTTTTCTCTGGTATAGTCCCTAGTATGTCAGAAAAACTATCTTCTAGATCGAGTGGCGATGGAGAAAAATTGATTCTCAAGCTCAATCACTCTCATACGCGCTACTTATTAGAAGTAACCAAGTTGTTAGCGAAAGATGAAAAGATCATCGAGCTGGTAGCCGATCCCAAACGTTCGCGCGTCTTTTCCGATGTCTTCACTATCATTCATCTACCAAATGAGGGTGAGTACGAACGCGTTAGAACAGAAGTTACTATTGATCGGCTACCCCAGTTACGGGAGACCACCCTAAAAATTCAGCCTCATGCCCTAGCCACAGTCGATGTCATTAAGAGGACGGCTCTACCAGAACGGACTGTGGGGCGAAGCATTGAGGATCATAAGCTACTCCATTCCTCTACCATTGGGGTGATTGAAGAGGAGCTGCGCAATAACGCCAGTGCCTTGGTAATGGCACAGTACGTCCTAGATACACTGCTAGCTGAGCGTCTCTATGATAATCTTGAAGTAGTAAAAAAAAGCTTGGAAGAATCTAGAAAGCTATTTATGATTCTGGAAGCACTTTTACAGCAAGACCTCGATATTTTTCTGAAGGTGAAAGTGAGCGATCTCCAAAATATTTTTTACAGTATCTTGGCCCGAATCAGAAATACCATGATGCAAAAAAAGTCGTTGATTACTAAACAGACTCAAGCTCCAACGGAGCTGACCTGTAAATCGCTGGTACTAGAACAGCAGTGGCAGGAAATTGAAAACCTAGTTAACACGCTCAGCAAAGACAAGTAATCGCTTCTCGGTGGTTCCAGGCGGCCAGCATGTTTGGAGAACAACCATTTCATTTGAGTACGTATCATTAAAAAAGCTGACATCTTCAGGTGTGGTAATAACTTGCTTGGTCACCAGATAATGATATGGCTCTCCATCATGCCAAATATAGACATCATCACCTTGGTTCAGTTTTCCCAGTAAGTAAAATATTGCGTTGTATTGATTTCGGAACTCGGGATTTGAGGAATGAGCAAAGTAATATCCCAACCCAGGGTTATCAGGAAAGCTACTGCCGGAAGCATGGGCAATCCCCTTTTTCAATGCTTCTCTATATGAGTTTTCGTCATGAGGATTAACATTAAAAACTACGGGTTCATCCAGACCAAGCTTGGGAATACTAATACCAAAATCTTGATGTTGATTCATCAGTCCTAGTGAGAGTGATGAGAACTGCGGCAGGAAGATCTTTTCGAGATTAGTGGTACCCAAG
>JALYRS010000059.1:3038-5695 GCA_030855135.1 bacterium
TACCCAAGATACTGCGGGCTACTTTAAGCGTTTGATAACGAGCCTCCACCAACGCAATCGGTCCAAATGTTAGCAACAGCCAGCCGAGGAAAAAGAGAATTAGTAGCGATGACAGGAGGGTGAGAACTCTTGAACTAAGCACGCTTTGTATTGTACCTCTTGTTGGCCAACACTCTTAGGCTGATACCACTGGCACCACTGATAAGTGCCGCTATACCCATGATAGTAGGTGTGCCAGTTTCAGGTTGTTTAGTTAGTGATTCACCCGTAATATAGATGGTTTTTTGACAATTATTATTTCCATCTACCCAGTTATCGTTAGTATCTTTGACGTAGGCTTTTACTTTATATGTAGTTGCTTGTGTATAGATCTTCTCGAATTGACCTGAACTAGACTCCTTGATTTCGCCATCACCAAAGTCTAGTTTATAGCCTCGGACATCACCCTTAGTATCATAGCCACTGATGGTGTATGTCGCCGTAGCTGGTGCTTTACCACTGTTGGTGATAGTCACCTTCAAATCAGAACAAGCAGATTTATGAGACTCAATCGGTGCGGCTTTGACAGTGACTTTTGTTTCACAGTTACTGCTACTAATCCAGTTGCCTTTGCTGTCTTTCATCTCCACCCGGGCATTAAAGTTTCCGGAGACATCATAACGATGATTGATCTCATCACTACTGCTCTCCTCTACTTTGCCGTCACCAAAAATAAATTTATATCGCTGAATACTACCCAAGGAGTCACTACCTCTAGCCTTTAGCGTTGTTGTTGCTGGCACGAGAGCATTATTTCCGCTGACGATACGCAGCTCACTGCAGGTACTGGTATGGGTACTGTCGGTGCGAGCGGCAGTGGTGATGACACTCGATGTTCCTCCTTTGGAACTGGTTTCTTTAACCGGTGCAGCTACCTTCAGAGAACCGCTGGCTTCACAGTTTGCAATTGATTGGGAAATACAACGAAAGGCATAGGTGCCGTCTTTATTGATTTTGTAATTTCGTAACTCACCGGTTTTGCTCAGCTGAGTTGTTTTGGAATCTGGTCCTTTTACTTCAATCTTGGCGTCGGTGAGTAAAGCAGTGCCATTTTGGGCAAAACAATTGACTTCAAATGTTTGATTAATCGCAATTTTGGAACTAAATTCAGAGCCATTTACCCAGTTATTTTCACCAGGTTTTTTGAAAAGAAGGGCTTTACTCCCTTGATCACTACATGTTTTTTGGGGGATTGGTTTGGGATTGGAGGACGAACAGTCACCTGAGTACCAGACTAAGTAATCTTGGAGATCAGAAGTATTACAGACCCACTGACCATTATTGCGGCAATTTTTACTGAAAACGTCAATTTGCACCGTAGTACCACAACTGACATTTCCCAGGCTTTGCGTATTTGAGAAGCTCGATTCATTATCTCGACACTCGTTGTGTTTGCCATTACAGGTGTACTTTACAACGGTGGCTTTACCACCTTGGCAGGTACCACTCTTTACATCACAGCCTTTGCCACAACCATTCCCAGTAGCACTGGTGCCGGTTCCACAGATGTTGGTATATTGTCCAGAAATTGCGTTTGCTCGAGTGTCGACGTACTTAACCACTAACACAGTTAAAAGAAGTAAACCTCCGGCCAAAAAAAGTAGCTTTTTGACATCCTTTGACATAGTAAAGCCGAGTATACCTTGTGTCAAATACCTTTAACAAGAGGAGATTATGCCACCACCCAGGCAGACAAGGGCTTCATCAAGGACATCTGCAGAGTAAAACACTGCCGATTGCCCTTCTGCTACGCCTTGAACTGGTGTACGTAGCTCTACCACTGATTGGTTTTCAGACTTTCTGGTCAAGACTGCTGGTAATAACTGTCCGGTATGCCGAATTCTCACCAAACACGCTTGCCTACCTTCTGTCGTTACCTCATTTGGGGTGATCAAGTGGAGTTGAGTAGCAATGAAGGATTTACTATATGTCTCAGCTCCGAAGCCGACCACCAACTGATTGTTACTCGCATGCTTGGCAATGACGTAAAACGGAGGAATATTATCTTTTGTTACTTTACTACCATCGTCCTGAGTTAATATGGTTTTTGCATCAACGGTAAATCCATGGCGTTGTCCGACTGTGTAAAACCATAGTCCCTCATGCTTTCCGATGATTGTCCCAGCGGTATTCACCACGTCACCAGGATTTTTACCCAGTCTTTCTTCGAGAAATGCATGAACATCTATATCCCCAATAAAACAAATACCCACAGAGTCTTTTTTATCAGCCACATGAATCTCTCGCTTGGCAGCCTCGACCCGGACCTGACTCTTACTCATCCCACCTAAAGGAAAAAGCGTATGTTTTAGTTGTTCTTCAGTAATTTGATACAAAAAATAGGTTTGGTCCTTGTGAGTATCAGCCGCTGCGGTTAAGTAACTACGACTCTGATGGTGGGTGATATCAGCATAATGACCTGTCGCTAGATACTCATAGCCATGCGCACGTACCCAGTCATAAAACAGTCCGAATTTAATCTCTTTGTTACACATTACGTCAGGGTTTGGCGTAAGTCCTGCTTCATATTGAGTGAAGAAATACTCTACCACGCGATCCTTGTACTGTTGCTTAAAGTCGAGCACTTGAAAGGGAATATCTAGTTCTAAGGCCACTTT
>JALYRS010000018.1 GCA_030855135.1 bacterium
GTGTAGGGGTAGAGCACTGATCGGGTGTCTCGTGAGCAATCGCGAGCATCTAGTCAAACTCCGAATACTATGCAGTGTTTCATGGCACTCAGCACCTGGGAGCTAAGTTCCAGGAGCAAAAGGAAAACAAACCAGACCTACAGCTAAGGTCTCAAAGTACAAGTTTAGTGGAAAAGGAAGTTCATATCCAAAGACACCTAGGAGGTCGGCTTAGAAGCAGCCATCCTTTAAAGAAAGCGTAACAGCTCACTAGCCGCAGGATATGTGCGCCGAAAATTCAACGAGGCTCAAACTTGTCACCGAAGCTTAGGGTTTCATCAATTTATTGATGGAGCGGTAAGGGAGCGTTCTGTGTGCGTTGAAGGTACCCCGTGAGGAGGTGCTGGAGCGATCAGAAGTGAGAATGCCGGCATGAGTAGCGAAATTGGGGTGAGAATCCCCGACTCCGAATGACCAAGGTTTCCGCACCCACGTTCGTCGTGTGCGGGTTAGGCGACCCTAAGGTGAGCCCCGTTAATCGGGGGTAGCCGATGGATTACCGGTTAATATTCCGGTCCTTGGTATGATTCGTTTGACTTGGGGAGGGACGGTGATGGATACCGCGTATGTACATGTGAATTGTGCATCAAAGCAACAAAGCAGTCTGGATAGGCAAATCCGTTCAGGCGTTTATCTGAGTTGTGATAGGTCGAGAATCCGAAAGGAGTCTTGATACGTGAGATTTCAGCACCCTGGAAAAGCTTCGCAAGGAGAATCATATTAAATCGTACCTATAACCGACACAGGTGGTCAAGTCGAGAAGACTAAGGGAAGCGAGAGACACTAGTTTAAGGAACTCGGCAAATCAACTGGGCGTACTCTAGAAAGATGCCCTCCCTATCGCAAGATAGGGCGCAGTGAATGACGTAGGATTGACTGTTTACCAAAAACACAGGTCT
This sequence comes from bacterium, assembly GCA_030855135.1. Lineage (GTDB taxonomy): Bacteria > Patescibacteriota > Microgenomatia > UBA1400 > PJMF01 > JALYRS01. The sequence continues at coordinate 939 of JALYRS010000018.1, forward strand.
GTGCAAACTCGTAAGAGGAAATATACGGGCTGAGGCCTGCCCAGTGCTGGAAGGTTAAGTGCGAGGGTTCTTGTCGCAAGACAAGTTGCCTTCAATCGAAGCCCCAGTGAACGGCAGCAGTAACTATAACTGTTCTATGGTAGCGAAATTCCTTGTCGCTTAATTGGTGACCCGCATGAAAGGTTTAACAAGTCTTACACTGTCTTAAACTAGTACTCGGCGAAATTGAAATGGCTGTGAAGATGCGGCCTACTGACACCAGGACAAAAAGACCCCGTGAAGCTTTACTACAACTTGACACTGATGTTGTATAAGGATTTGTTTAGCATAGGTGGGAGCTCCCTCATTTAGTGATGGGGCAACAGTGAAATACCACTCGATTCTTATACGACATCTCACCCAACTGTACTGCAAACGTACAGGGGGACACTGTTTGGTGGGTAGTTTAACTGGGGAGGTTGCTTGCTAAAGAGTAACGCAAGCGCGCAATGGTACCCTTGGCCCGGATGGAAATCGGGCTGGACGTGCAATAGCATAAGGGTGCTTAACTGTGAGGCATACAAGCCGATCAGATGCGAAAGCAGGTTATAGTGATCCTCGTGCCCTTTGTGGAAAGGGCCGGGCTTATCGGATAAAAGCTACTCCGGGGATAACAGAGTTATCGCGCCTAAGCGTCCCTAGCGTCGGCGCGGTTTGCTACCTCGATGTCGGCTCATCGCATCCTGGGGCTGAAGAAGGTCCCAAGGGTTTGGCTGTTCGCCAATTAAAGCGGTACGCGAGCTGGGTTCAGACCGTCGTGAGACAGGTCGGCCTCTATCCGGTGTCAGCGTTGGAAGGTTGAGAGAATTTGCCCCTAGTACGAGAGGACCGGGGTGAGGTGATCCCTAGTGTTCCTGTTGTTGCTGTCAAGCGCATTGCAGGGTAGCTACATCATTTTTGGATAACCGCTGAAAGCATCTAAGCGGGAAGCCATCCTCAAGATTAACCGTCCCCATTAGACCCGTGGAAGACTACCACGTTGATAGGCAGCAAGTGCAAGTTTGGTAACAGATTTAGCTTAGCTGTACTAAGTGTCAATTGAACATCTATTTATAAAAATTTACGATGTAGACGCTATTTGGTTAGCCGTTTGCGTCTTGGTCACATTATTATTTCCTGATATTTTTCTTCACTTATTAAGGAGCAGAAAAACAAAAACTGAGCGCTTTCTTCTGGTCTCTGGAGCGAGGTGGAACCAACTCTTCCCTTCCCGAACAGAGTCTTGAAACGCCTTAGCGCCGACAATAATGCCTGGGCAACTGGGTGTGAAGATAGGTCGAGGCCAGAACAAAGCGCTTTTTTTGCGCCTGCTGCTTTATTACATATAGAAATAATTTCTCTGAGGTGTATCGTATTGCTATAAAGGAATAGCGTTTATGCCAAAAGAGTTTCCCGGATACGTTCCCTATCAACTGCAAATTGGTGTGATCCATGAAGGACCGGCCCGTAGCAAACCTCCTGTGTGGGACATTAAACCAGCTGACCCTTTTAATACAAGCTTTGTTGAAGCTGCAACATTTCAAGAAGAAACAGACGAAGACAGAATTATTGGCCAGGTGCTGATGGAGTCTCGAGGTGATGTACGGGCATTTTTTATTTTACTAAGTGACTTTTCTGAAATTCGTCAGCTGGCGATGCAAGGGATCTTTGACGTTGATATCTATATTGAGACGCTCAATCGCATTTTTGAGCAGCTCATTATTTTGCGGAGTAGTGGAGTGCCAGAGTGGGTAGTGTCACAACTTAATTGCTTGTTTTTAGCGGAAAAAGAGGCGTTAGACAAACTCGAGAAGTAAATTTTGAGTATTGGTGACATTGAGTGACTCGAAGTAGAGGAGGCATTCATTTTCCAGAGAATCTTTAATGTGTTGCAAGTTTTCGGGTGGCAGCTTCCACGACTCTTCTTTGTAGGCACCCCAGGCTTTTTTGCGAGTTTTAACATAAAATTGCGCCGCGCTTTGATCTGGTCTCTTATCGGTGGAGCAGTGCAGATCGCACCACTTATACATCTTCGCGATCAAATCCTGAGGAAAGTAAGGATGATCCATAATTAAGTTTTGAAAACCAGTCGACAAATGTATCTCAGCTGCTTCGTACTCGGGGAATTTTGTAAAAATATCTTTACTTAAAGTACTAGCACCATGCTGCACTGCACCGGCCATGCCATACTTATGACGGGCCAGCAGTGATAATGTTTGTAGGCGTTCAAAATCAACAAGCATTGGACCTGGAGTGCCATCACGATTGACTGTGCCACCGTGCTTGGTGCCTGTCTCGATAGCAACCTTGGTAAAGCCAAAAAACTCGCTCATTTTACCGATGGTCGAGTAGACGTCAGAAAAGCCGGTCATAAAGGCCGCGATTTGCGAGGATTTTGATAAATGAGTCCCTACTTCAGACACCTCAAAACCAATCGCTGGTGTGACTCCAGCTGGTTGCCACTCAGTGATTAGTCGTACAAACTCAGCGGTGTAGGTGAAGTTAGAGCGCTGCTGGTCATACTCGGTTGGTTCATCAGGATTAACTAAAGTCGAGCCGTCAAGGTCAATATTATAGATGCCGGCGTCTAAGCATTCTCGGATCAGATCGCTGATGGCTGCTTTTTCCCCCTCCTTCATGATGCCTGGTGAGGCTGCTTTGGGTTGCACATGATCTGCTTGAATGAAGACCGGTTTGTTCCAGTTAGTATTTAGTGCGGCTGCTAGTACCGAACTGACAAGTTGCTCGGGATTTTGGGCGGTATAGCGCATCTCCGAGCGAGCTAACTCAAAGATAAATAAGCCGGTGTCACTTTTTTGAGCAGCAGTAAAAGCAGCTTGGGCTGTTAGGTAGCTCAGTCCTCGTAAGTTCATGGCCGGTACAGTGAAGTTGCTGGGTATTTGTTCTTTGCCACGGGCGCGATAGAGCTTATACAACGAACTAGGAACAATGCCTTTTTCCCGAGCCATGGTTCGTAGCTCAACTGCGGCCTGGGTTTGCTGGATTGGTGTGCCAAAGTGGGCTTGGTAAACTAGAGTATCAACGAACGACATACTCTCAGTATACAGCTTACTCGTCACTCATTAATACTTTTAATCCGGGTAGCTCTTTACCAGCTAAAAACTCCAGACTTGCGCTGCCGGCATTCGAAACATAGGTAAAGCTGCCGTTGAGCTTGAAGCTATCGATAGCCGCAGCCGTGTCACCACCGCCAATGATTGTCGTGCCGGTGTTTTGAGCAATCGTTTGGGCGATTTTTTTTGTCCCAGCAGCAAACTCCTTATTCTCAAACACTCCCAGCGGTCCATTCCAAAAAATTGTTTTAGCTGAGCGTAAAATTTCGCAGTACAACTTAGTGGTTTTAGGTCCAATATCAAGATACATCAAGTTCTTATCATGCGGAGTATCGGCAGCATCATGTGTCAAGTCAAGTACTTTGGAATCGTCACTTTCTTTATCTTTGGCAGCCACTACATCAAGTGGATAAAGGATTTTAGGTAGCGGAATGTAGGTATCTTTCCAGACATGTTCTGTCTTCATCTGCGAAATTAACTCTTTGGCCACATGGACATAATCAATGCCTTTTTTCTTGAGATCTGCTGGCGCATCTTGAATGTATGATTTGTGAATCTCCAAGCCATCAGCCTTCATAAAGGTATTGGCGACACCACCGCCTGTTAAAACGATATCCGCGTGTTGGGCTAGCTCCACCAAGGTACCAACTTTATCGGAAATTTTGGCGCCACCCACCACTGCTACAAATGGTCGGCGGGGCTGATGATTGAGTTTGGTCAAGGCCGCCACTTCATCCTGCAAGCTTAAGCCAGCAAAAGCTGGCAAGTACTTGGCGATCCCTACCACCGATGCGTGTGCTCGGTGGGAACTAGAAAAGGCATCATTAATAAACACATCTCCCAGTGCTGCTAATTTTTTGGCCAACTCCGGATCATTCTTTTTCTCACCGGCAGAAAAGCGCATATTTTCTAACAACACTAGATCATTAGATTGAAGTAACTCGGTTATTTTCTCTCGATTGGGGAGCGTGGAGTCGTCTGCAAAAGCCGTGGGGATTTTCAGCGTTTCATTTAAGTATCTAGCCACTGGAGCCAAGCTGAATTTCGACTCTTTTTTCTCACTTGGTCGTCCCAAATGTGACAACAAGACTACTTTTGCTTTATGTTTGAGCAAAAATCGAATGGTGGGTAACGAAGCCTTCACTCGGCGATCGTCGCTCACAACCAAAATACCGGCTTTTTCGCGTAGTGGTACATTGAAGTCCACCCGCATTACTACAGTTTTTTGCTGAATATCGCTGACTGAAAATGTCTTTATTTGCATAGCTGACCACCCATTCACCAGGTTAGTATGATATACTTTCACCCATCTCGCAAGAAAGGGGATTACTTAATCAATGAGTCAAACTACTCAAAAACCTCAAACCATGGAGGAATTATTATCAGGTGCTAACTACACAATAGTTGTACCGAAAAAAGGCGCTACTATCACCGGTCTGGTGACAGAGAAGCAAAAGAAAAATTTATTAATCGATATCGGTGCAAAAACCGAAGGCGTAGTGGCGGACAAAGAGTTCGAAGCCGCGGCCGAGTATATCGAGCAATTAACCGTCGGCGACAAGATTGAGGCCATTGTCTTATCATCTGAAAACGATCGCGGCCAAGTGATGTTATCACTCAAGCAGGCTGCTCAAGATGCTAAGTGGGAATACTTTGCTGATGCCATGAAGAAGGACGAAGTCCTAGAAGCTAAGGGCATTGAAGTTAACAAAGGTGGCCTAATCGTCATCGTTAACGGTGTCCGAGGTTTTGTACCTTCTAGCCAATTTGGCAAAACATTCATGGGTAATATCAATCGCTTAAAGGGTGAGACAGTAAAAGTCAAAGCCATTGAAGTTGATCGCGAAAAGAATCGCCTTATTTTCTCAGAGCGACACGTGTCTGAAGAAAAAGAGTTAGCTCAGCGAGCTAAAGCTTTGGAATCAGTCAAGGTAGCCGAGATTTATGAGGGTGTTGTCTCAGGCGTTATGCACTTTGGTTTGTTTGTGACTGTCGAGGTTCCCGTAACTGGCAGTGAGATAAATGGCTTAGTTGAAGGCTTAGTGCATATCTCCGAGATCAGTTGGGAAAAAGTCAACAATCCTAAGGACTATCACAAAGTGGGTGACCGCGTAAATGTGAGAGTACTGGGCATCGATGAACAAACCGGCAAGCTCAATTTATCACTCAAACAACTAACTGACGATCCATGGAAGAGCATCGATGAGCGTTACAGTGTTGGTACTACCTTTACTGGTCGTGTCTCACGAGTAGAGCCATTTGGTGTCTTTATCAATGTGGAAGCAGGTGTCGATGGCTTGATTCACTCAAGTAAGCTCACACCTGATGTTACATTAGAAAAAGATGAAGAAGTGACTGTCAGTGTTGAAAGTGTAGACCCAGAGCAACGTCGCATGAGTCTAAGTATGGTTTTGACTGAAGTACCGGTTGGTTACAAATAGCCCAGCGCGCTATACTTAGCGCATAAAGGAAACTATGGCAAAACAACGAATGATCGTCACCGATGACCAGTTACTCATAGATATGGATTTGTTATTCAAAGCCATTCGTGAGGCCAATGGAAATTGGGAAAAAGTAGAGCAGGATATGCACGCTTACCTGCAGTCTGTGCAGAGTATGGTGGGTGACACTGAGGCTAGTGAATAGCCATTTTTAACAGCGATAATTTAAGTAAAAAATCCCGGCCAAACCGGGATTTTTTGATGTTTATGAGTCAAAAATAGCAGTTTTGTGGTATACTACCAGATATGGCATACGTAATTACTTGTGGTGACGAAGGTGTACAAATTAACGAAGGCACTCGCTTGGGTGTCTTAGGTGCGGGCTTCCACGTTGATAACTTTAGTGAAGTAGTAAAGCTGTTAAAGCAGTTACTCGGTGAAGAAATCGCCATTGCGGCTAGTGAAGAGAATGACTGGATTAAGAAACAGCTCGAGCTTTCTAGCTGGGAGCAGGTTAATGCCAGTGCTCAACAGCACATTGAAGCCTTAGCTGATAAAGAAGGTCTCTTGTACGCTGGTAACTTACCTTTTACCGATCCAAAGAATTTACAGCACGGTATTCGCGGACATATGGTCCGACCTCACAACGTACACATTGCCAATAAAATCTGTTTCACTTTAGCCGGTGGCGAGCAAACCTACAACTTAGGTAAATTTGTCATTTCCGCTGAGTGGGTGCATTTAGCTAAGCCAGCTTTGATCAAATCATTTCTACAGCCTCAAATTGAGTTTTATAAAGCTTTAAATGGTGGTGAGATCATTCTCACCATTGAAGAAGATGGTATCTTGGGTGAAGAGATTGCTCAAAAGAATAAAGCTGCTTTACTCAAAGCCGGTATCATAACCGCCTAATTTTTCCTTTTAGTGCATTGTTTTTTTTGAAACGTTTAGCGCGGGCAAAGCCTGTCAGGTAGATTACTTCTTTTCGTGGTATTCTCTCTAAGTATGGCTAAGCCGAAAACCGTCTTTACGTGTCAAAACTGTGGTGAGAAGCATCCTCGCTGGCAAGGTCAGTGTAGTAACTGCAGCGAGTGGAATACGTTAGTGGAAAGCATCGAAGCCGTTCCGGTAAAACGGGGGATAGGGGTGCCGGCAGAGAAAGCCTACGACTCAAGTAACGTAATTGCCTTTTCGGAGGTCGACCTTGCAGGTGCGCAAAAACGGCGGATTAGTACCACCATCGGGGAGTTCGATCGGGTTTTGGGAAGTGGGCGACTGAGCGATGGCAGTCTGACTACCGGGATGGTGCCGGGTGCAGTAATGCTCATCGGCGGTGAGCCGGGCATTGGAAAAAGCACATTGTTAACCCAAATGGTGGTACAGCTGATTTTTAGAGCTACCGAAGTCAATCCGAATGCAGACAAGCCTTTACTGTATGTTTCTGGTGAAGAAAGCCCCTCTCAAATATCACTTAGAATCAAGCGAATTTTAGAATTAGAACAAAAAAATACTTCTACAAAAAAGCAGACGGAGTTGCCGGGAATTCCTGAGAATAGGCTCCTATTTGTGACTACTACAGACGTAGATGAGATCACCACCATTATCAAAGAAAAGCAGCCAGGCCTGGTAATTATCGATAGTATCCAGACTCTCCAGACGACAGACCTGACCGGCGCCGAGGGATCAGTTGGCCAGCTGCGTGAATCAACCCAGCGCATTACCGATACAGTTAAGCGATTGCACATTCCTACGTTTTTAGTTGGTCACGTGACGAAGGAAGGGACCATTGCTGGACCTAAAGTGCTTGAACACATTGTTGACTCAGTATTAGAACTAACCGGTGAAAGAACAGGGCAACTCAGACTACTTCGTGCCATTAAAAATCGTTTCGGTGCGACTGATGAAGTTGGTGTCTTTTCGGTTAACGAGTACGGATTAGCAGAAGTGCCTAATCCGAGTGCTTTATTTTTAGAGGAAGCACAAGCTGCTACTCCCGGTTCTGCGGTGGCTTGTGTGATGGAAGGGACGCGGCCTTTATTAATTGAAGTTCAAGCCTTGGTGGTTAATTCCCAGCTAGCCATGCCGCGCAGAGTGGGGCGGGGAATAGAGCTCAATCGTATTCAGGTATTATCAGCCGTGCTCCAGAAACATGCTCGCCTTCAATTAGGAAATACCGACATCTTTGTTAGTGCTGCCGGTGGCTTTAACATCCGTGAGCCCAGTGTAGATTTGAGCTTAGCGGTAGCCATTGCCAGCTCGATGAATGATACAGCCTTACCAGAAAAAACAGTTTTTATTGGTGAGGTTGGTTTGCTAGGAGAGGTAAGAAACGTTAGCCATCTAGATCAACGAATTAAGGAAGCTAAAAGACTAGGCTTTACTAAGATTATTTCGCGAAAAAGTCATACTCAAGTAAGAGAAGTGCTGAAAGATCTCAAGTTGCTCTAGGTCACAGAGCCTAAAACGCTGATTAAATCTTCTTTGTTGCCCAGCGCTCACGGCTAACGCGCATGACTTTGTCTTTGTTGCTGTTGCGACTTTTTGCCAGAGGCAGAGTGGTAGCAGGGAAGGGGTGAGAGATGATGTTATCAATGGCAAGTTTATTGATAATTTGATGTCGACTTAATGATACTAAGTCATCCTGCGAGTACTTGTCGCCATACTCTCGTACAAAGTACGAAGCATCATCGGCCCCCATCACGAAGCTGGCCATACTACCGCAGTTACCAAAGATAGCCTTCTGAACTTCTTCAGGAATCTGAGCAATATATTGGTTCGCTAAGATCAAATTAAGACGATACTTCCGAGCTTCTGAGAGGATCTTTACAAAAGATTCCGTAGCAAAGTTTTGGAACTCATCGACGTATAAATAGAAGTCACGGCGCTGTTCTTCAGGAATATGCACACGACTCATGGCGGCTAATTGAATTTTAGTAATCATCATGGCGCCGAGCAGAGTAGCGTTATCTTCACCCAAGCGACCTTGTGATAAATTCACCAACAAGATCTTACCATTATCCATAATGTCTTCAATACTAAATGAACTCTTTGGCGCGTTGACCACATTTCGAATCATCGGTGACGACACAAATTGGCCGACTTTATTTAAAATAGGCGCGACAGCTTCATTGCGCTGGCGATCTTGCATTTTATCGAACTCAAAGACCCAGAAATTTTTTAAGATTGGATCATCCAGTTCGGCCACAATTTTTTGGCGGAAGTCATAATTAGTCAATAAATCGGTAATATCTGATAACTTAGCTTGGGGGCTTTTAAGTAACGTTAAGAGAGCATTGCGTAAAATATACTCGAGGCGAGGTCCCCAAGAGTAGGCATATAGTTTCTGGAAAATCGAGACGATACCGGAAGCAATTAACTCACGATGCACCACATTCTCACCTTCAAATAAATTAATCTTGACAGTTCGCTCAGGATCAGAAGGATCAAAATAAACTACATCATTGATCCGACGAGAGGGAATATAGTTAAGTAAATTTTCGACTAAGTCACCATGAGGATCGATAATACACATGCCCTCATCATTCTTTAAGTCATTGATGGCCATGTTGGCCAGCAAGGTGGATTTACCGGTACCGGTTTTTCCAATCACGTACATGTGTCGACGGCGATCGCCGCGCTTGAGACCATAAATACTTGGTGTGTTTTTGTAGAGCGTTTGGGCAAAGACATTAATATCCTTTTTGATTTCCGGATCGGTGTCTCGAGTGATAATCGGTAAATTTTCTGGTGGTTCACCAGATAAGGTTTTGCCCCAGGCAATGTTGGGAATAGAGGTGACAGATTTATTTGGCAAATGGTAGAGAGTGGCCAGCTCATCGAGTGAGAGATATTGATTACCAAGGATATTAAACTTACGATCCATTAATTGTTGTAACATCCCATGTCGGAAGAGCAGCGGCTTTTTGAGCACAAAACTGTTACCTTCACTCTGAGTCATGGCTTGGAAGGTGGCGCTAATAGTTTCGAGTAATAACTCAGTTCGTTCTTTAGTAACAGCAGCTGCACCCACCGTAATGACGGTGCGTAAGCCACGTTGATTGATTTTCCGCTCAATTAAGCCTTTATACGAGCTCGGCGTCTGGGCCGTTTGATTTTGTAACAGGCTATAGCCAGCATTTTTCCACCCTTCACCGGTGTCGGCCACTGAACACTGAATCACCAGTACGTCATGAGGCTCACTATTTGCCAAGGTAGATAGCAAGGTAGATAAAGGATCCATCTCAGAGAACTCTTGATATGTCTTCAGTGGTAAGTAGGAAGCATGGCGCAGCTTGAGTTGACCTATTGACCAGAAGTAGCCCTCTGTCTTGGTGGTGCTGTTAAATGTTTCGACGGGATCACTGCTGAGCTCAGTAATGAGAATTTCTGGATAGCTGGCAGTGATGGAGCCTTTAAAGTACTCGCGCAGGCGAGTGGGCACACTACAGGTGAAGTACACCATCTGTCCCACGACTACGATCTCAAAACTGACTCGTTCTTTGGGCCCGAGTAAAGCGTGCCAAAATTTATTCTTCAAATGGGGAAGGGTGGCAAATAAATGTGCTGCGGCCGCAGGAGTTTGTTCAGCATCGCGGCTGGTACGTAACTCAAAAAAAGTGTGGTGGGCGAGCATAGCTTAAGTATAGCAAACCAGGTGGGGAAGAGGGAATTAATTATCTGGTGTTTATACTTCTATTATACACAAACTCATATATTGTGTGTATAACTATTTTATTTTACTCAATATTAAACATAAAATAAAAAATACAGGCCTACTAAAAAATGGCATTAAAATAAATATAGGACACAATAAATTAAATACAAACATATACTGGAGACAGTAACAAAAAAAGCAGCCCAAGATGAGAGCGGGGAACACAGTTGGGAAGAGTCAGAAAAAAAGAGGAAAAGTGAAAATAGGCAAAAAAAAGCTTTGTTACCGCTGGACAGAACCACAAATAACAAAGCCTCTTTAAAGTGGAATAATCAACGAGTGAGTATTCCAGAATGATGTCATTTTAGCTGTGATTTACTGCTAGGTAAATTATATCTTGCTGGTGTATACTATCTCCAACTAGTGCAATAAGCAGGGTGTTTCATGGAGGTTCGGCTGTTGGGCAGGCTGCCGAGCTTCCATAAAGCACCTTTTTTTATGCCCCCTCCCACATCGAGTGAACACATCTCTAAACAAACCTATAATGTTGTAATATGGTAGCTATTGAGTTATAATAGAGCTCTAGATGCTCTATACAGTCAGCTACACTACCTCTAGTGATCTACATCGTAGTCACTTTCCTAAAACCAGATTATCTCTAGGAGGCTCAACTGCGGCCAACTCAGTTTCAGTCACCACTAGAAAAGACTGGCGTAAAGCGATTAGCGTCGGGCTAGTAGCTATGGCTTTGGTAGTAGCAGGTGTAGTGCTGGCTCCCGAAGTGTATTATCGCGTGGCACCGGCTGATACAGTGCCGTTGATAAGTACTCAAGAAGGCACGATCTTGGGTGGACAGTTTGAAGGGGGAACAGGTGTAACAGCCGACCAACCTCGAGAAATACCCCTACCACCGATTGATGAAACACTACCTGAGGGTAGTTGGCTGATAATCCCCAGAATTGGCGTCAGAACTGAGCTCCAAAATGATCAAGACCCAGAGACAGCCTTAGCGACTGGCGTCTGGATGGTGCCTGAGTATGGTCTACCTGGTGATACCACCATGCCGTTAATTGCCGCTGCTCACCGATATGGCTGGCAGTGGTGGTGGAAATCTGACTACTGGAAGTACCACTCATTTTATAATCTGCCTACGCTCGAGACTGGAGATATGGTGGAAGTAATAGATGGACAACGCAAGTACTACTACGAGATCTATGCTGGAGGAGAAGGTGAAGAGATCACTGATTACTCGGCAGATATGATTCTCTATACCTGTAAATTTCTCAACTCACCACTGCGCCACTTTAGATATGCGCGGTTGGTTGATATGTCAAAAGACTCGCAGCTGAGTCAGCGTTAGAGCAGGGTAGTGTGCTGTGACTTTGACAAATTGAGCGCAGACTGTATAATAAAGCCAATTCCCAAGGCTTAGTGTTTATTTTTCATCATTAGGTTCTCAATATTTTACTAATTTATCCCAAGGTTTATGCCAAAAACAGCCGTTAACGATGTGTCCGATTTAATCGGTACTCCTCCTGTATCAGAATCAAGTACTCCCGCCACTGTAGAAACAGTAGAAGCACCAGCTTCTGCACCAGTAGCTTCGACTCCCACGCCAACGCCAGTCCCAACAAAAGTCAAAGATGTCCCAGTAGCCCCCTTACGTAGAGCTCAAGCTCCTCGTGCTAATGGCTACGCTACTCGACTTAATGATGGTAGAGCACAAGGTGGTCGCTCGTATGAGCGAGGTGCTGACCGTTCAGTTCCTGATCGAACTACAGAAAAAGATACTCCTACCCAGATGCTCAAAGGTGTTTTAGATACCTCACGTGATGGTCATGGTGTCTTGCGGACTAGTTTTTCTTTTACTGAGCGAGATGCTTATATTTCTAGTTCACAGATTCGTCGCTTCAAGCTGCGTCCTGGTGACGTGATTGAGGGCCCTGGTCGTGAGCCAAAAGAGAACGAGCGCTATTGGGGTTTACTCAAAGTCGATATTGTTAATGGTGTAAAAGCTGAAGAGCTAATGATGGTCGATCGACCAAAATTCCAAAGCTTTACCCCTGTCTATCCTGACTCACAACTTCATCTAGAGAATGGTGAAGAGCCATTATCACTGCGTATCATCGATATGATTGCACCAATTGGTAAGGGACAGCGAAGTTTGATCGTCTCTCCACCAAAAGCTGGTAAAACCACTCTCTTAAAAGATATCGCTACTGGTATTGCGGCTAATTATCCGGCAATGCACGTGATGGCTGTCTTAGTGGGTGAGCGTCCAGAGGAAGTGACCGATATTCGTCGTCATATTGAGCGGATTACTAGTGGTAAAGGTGAAGTTGCCGCCAGTAACTTTGATGAGCCAGCTGAAGATCAATGTCGAGTGGCTGAGATCGCTTTAGAGCGCGCCAAGCGGTTAGTAGAGATGGGTCAAGACGTTATAATCTTGCTCGACTCGATTACCCGTTTAGCTCGAGCGTATAACTTATCCATTCCTACATCTGGTAGAACGCTATCTGGTGGTTTTGATCCAGCAGCTTTATTCCCACCAAAGAAATTTTTCGGCGCAGCTCGCAACTTCGAGGTTGATGGTTCGTTGACTATTATTGGTACAGCCTTGACCGATACTGGCTCACGCATGGATGATCTCATCTATGAAGAGTTTAAGGGTACTGGTAACCAAGAAGTCCACTTAGATCGCCGTTTAGCTGAGCGCAGAATTCATCCAAGTATTGATGTCCAACGTTCAGGTACTCGCCGTGATGATTTATTAATTGAGCCAGTGACCTACCAAGCAATTAGTACTTTGCATCGGATGTTAGATACACTCGATAAAGAAGAGCGGACAAGTACCTTGCTCGATCAATTAAAACGCACCAAATCTAATAAAGAGTTCTTAGCTTCACTGAAAACTGGTTAAGCTAATGAAATCTGGTTGCTACTGATTTTATGATCCGTGTACCCTTTAAGCTACCAATTAAGCTACCAACCCCTCCTGAGTTCATGCGTGATGTGCCTGCTTTTGGTAACTTCATCAAAAAGTATCTACGTTTTCGCGGCTATCAATGGTTTTCTCGTTTCGAGGTAGGCAAGAGTGCCCTGGTCGACCTGCTTTACAAGCAGCGGGGAAAGTATACTCGACCATTTTTACACTTTGGAACGATTGGCTTAGTCTTTTTGGTTATTACCTTGGGGCCGTTGCTGCTATCAGGTGCTGAAGAAGAAGAGCAGCAGCCAGCCAGTAGAGAGGTGATGATTACTAAGGCTTATGCCACTGAGTTCACTACATCCGAAGCTGAGCTGGTCAAGCAGTTTAGAGGTGGCGAGATTATTACTCACGTCGTCCAAGATGGCGAAACGCTTTCTAGCATTGCTCTCCGTTATAACTTGCAAGTTTCAACTATCGTTTGGGAAAATAACCTTAATGAAAAGACAAATCTCAAACCTGGTCAGGAGCTGCGAATTCTGCCTATTGATGGTATTCGTCATAAAGTGGCTCGCGGTGAAACAATGGCCACCATCGGTAAAAAGTATGGTTTAGAAGATGGAGCTGAGTTACAAAAAATTATTAGTTATCCTTTTAATGAGTTTCTCAATGACGAGACGTTTGAGCTGGCAACGGGCCAGTTTTTGTTAGTTCCAGATGGTGTACGACCAAACGCCGTGGTGCCTCAAGCCAGAGTCGCTAGTCGCTTAACGCCAGATGCTGGTACTGTTACCGCTACCGGTGCTTTTGTCTGGCCAGCGTCAGGTAAGATTTCTCAGGGTTTCTTGTTCTATCACAAAGCATTCGACATCTCTAACCGGGCTGGTGGCTCGATCTTAGCTGCCGATGGTGGCACGGTAAAAATAGCTGGCTGGGTCGATAACTCGGGCTATGGTAATCGAGTAGTGGTTGATCATGGTAATGGGTACACCACCCTATATGCTCATTTGAGTGTTACTCAAGTCCAAGTGGGGCAACGAGTTAATCGTGGCGATGTAATTGGTCAAATGGGCAGCACCGGTCGTTCGACTGGTATCCATTTACACTTCGAAATTCGCCAAGGCGGAGTTCAGGTCAACCCAGGTAATTTCCTAAGGTAGAATACACTTATGATTGATTTAGTTAAATTACAAGTAATTGCTGCTGCGGGTGGTCACGGGCGGGTCTCTTTTCGTCGAGAAAAGTATATTCCTAAAGGTGGTCCAGACGGTGGCACGGGTGGTGATGGTGGTAGTGTTCGTATTCGTGCTAACTCACACTTGAGTACATTGCATCACTTAGCTGGAGTGCCTGAAATACTGGCTACCAAAGGTGAGCCAGGTGGCAGCCGCTTAAAGACTGGCTCCAAAGGCCAAGACGTTACGATTGAAGTGCCACTCGGTACTGTAATCTGGTTACTGGCTGAAAACGAGATCAGTGCCCGCCGACGGAAGTATGTTCCGATCAATACGCCATTAAATAGAGGTGATATCGACTTCAAGAAATTTTACTTAGAGAAAGAAGGCCAAGCAATTACGCCAGAGGAGCCTCAAGCTTGGCTGACTCCTGATCCTGATCAGAGCCTGACGGTAGAGGAACTACAAGCAGCCCATTTACCTGGACATCAAAACTCCCGTCGAGCAGAAGATGATGAAAGCCGAGCGCTCGATTTATCGAAAAAAGACTTCAAGTCATGGCCAAAGGTAGAGCTAATTCAGCTATTAGAAGACGGCCAAGTAGTATTGATTGCTCAAGGCGGCTTTGCTGGCAGAGGTAACAATACTTTTAAAGCTGCCGATAAAACCACCCCTCTTGAAGCAGAGTATGGTACTCAGGGCGAGCGGAAGTTAATTGTGCTTGAACTCAAGCTATTAGCTGATGTAGGGCTGGTTGGCTTTCCTAATGCTGGTAAAAGCACTTTGCTCTCAAGAGTGACCAAAGCCACGCCCCGCATTGCAAATTACCCTTTTACTACCCTAGAGCCCCATCTGGGCTTACTTTCACTAGGTAGCACGGGCGAGAGACGAGAAGTAGTACTGGCAGACGTGCCGGGCTTGATCGAAGATGCTCACCAAGGGAAGGGTCTAGGTTACACTTTCTTGCGTCACCTAGAACACTGCAAAGCTTTGCTTTTTATACTAGCGCTGGATGATTCAGTGGCTGCCGATCCCACTATCCCGACTGACGAGAAAGCTGCTCAGTTGTGGCAGCAATACGGTGTCCTCCTCAAGGAGCTGGCAGAGTATAGTGATCAGTTTAAGACAAAAAAGAGCCTTGTGAGTCTAAATAAAATAGATTTATATAGTAAAGATGAGATAACTACTATTGTGCAGTACTTTGATGATAAAAAAACAACACTTCATCCTTTTAGTAATGCCACCAGCGAGGGCTTGCTAGAGCTCCAAAGTCATCTGGCAAAATCACTTTAGCGTTATAGAGTTGTTCCCACATAGATACTACAAATAACCCACCTAGCGGTGGGTTTTCTGTAGCCCCTCAGGGCTAGTAAAGTCGTCTTTTTAGAGAGCTATGGCGTAGTTGTTGGTGAAGGCGCTACCGTAGGCGTAGGTGTCACACTCAGCTCTTCAGATGCTGGAGTGACTGCTGAGCCAGGCGACTCATTGATGTTTTGATCTAGCAATGATGGTACTGTTGGTGACGCTTCAACTTCATTATTCTCAGTCACAGGAGCTTCTGCAGAACCAGTAGCAGCAATTGCTTTCTCTAGCTCTTCAAGCTCTTGGTTGGCCTGAATGTAGTCAGGTGAGTCGGTTGGCAGTAAAGCCAAGGTCTGTTGGTAGGCAGTTCGAGCGTTGGCTAAATCATTAGTAGCCTTCAAGGTATTGGCTAGATTATAGTAGGCGTTTGCATAATCAGGTTTGAGCTCAGCTGCTTGTTGGAATAAAGAGGCAGCTTGAGGAAATTGTTGGGCGCCTAAGAACAAGCCACCTAACTCTACGCGTAGAGCTGGGTCGGTTGGATGGGTGTTGATAGCCTGCACATATGCGGACAGCGCCCATTGATCTGCTCCTTCTGCGGTACCGATTAAGTCGCGGTAAATTTGAGCTAAGACTCTCCAAGATTGTGAGTCACTTGGTCGTAGTTGAGTACCTGCTTGAGCTTCACGGATAGCTTGTTGAATCAACTGAGATACCTGTTGTGTCTCTTGCTCAGTAATATCTGTCTTGTTGGAGAGGGCAGTCGCGATCGCCAAGTTAGTCAAGGCATAGTTACTGCGGTAGAGGCTCAGGTAAGGATTCATATCGATAGCCTGTCGCTGTAAGTCATACGTTAAGACAGCGTTGTTTTCTTGCAGTGCTGTTGATGAGCGCAAGAAGTAGTTTGAAGCAGCGTATGCGCGGCCAATACCATAGAGGAAGAAGCCACCGATAGCAGCCGCAATAGCGATAGGAATTAGGAACAAAAATCCAGGTCTCTTGGCAGTTGGGAAGCTAGCTTCTAAAACAGCAGCTTTTAAGATGTGGATAGTATTGGTACCGCGCTGGGTCAGGCTAATTATATATGCCAAAGCAATCGCTTGAATGCTTAAGAGCACTACATTACTAGGTAGTAGTAACTGCAAGATAAAGGTGGCCGCCACTAAGGTAGAGATAAATGGATGTGCCGAGTACTGAGCTCTAGCCAAACCAAGGGCGCGCGCAGCTAAGAAGATCCAGGCACCGAGCGCGAACAAGCCACCCGTAGCTAAGAGAGTTAATGGTACGTTAGCACCCTGGCCGAATATATTTGACCACCAAAGGGTGGTGTTTGTCCAAGAAGGACGGAAGATCATATAGGCTGAGCTATAGTTCTCAGGTCCAACACCGATTAAGGCCGAACGTGGCTCTTTCATCACATCAACTGCGATAGACCAAGACACACCAAATGGCAATAAGAGCGGTGATGCTTCTTTTCCAGGCAAAATGAGTAAAATATTCATGATTAAGCCGACCAAGATAATCGGTAAGTTAACTAATTGAAAGGTGGTCAGTTTTCGAGTCACTGCATAGCTTGCTAGATGTGCTAACGCCAATACACCTAATAATTGGACAGCAATGAAGGGTGAGCCCGTTATGTTGAATAAATTACTGTGAGGCAGCTCGGTGGCAAAGAACACATTTAGTATTCTGGTGGGACCCATGCCTACTGTTTGGAGTAGTGTAGTGATGGCAACTAAGCTACCAGCGACGGTAAGTATTTTTGAAAACAACTCAGCGGAGTGTTTTTTGAGTGTGCCGCTACCAAATAAGGCAATGATTGTCGCAGCAAGATAGATACCACCCATACCTAAGAGATTCTCTACAGGGTAGGTGGTAGTGAATAGACTAGAAGCTAAAGTACTGACCCCAAATAAAACCAAAGGTAAAATCAAGATCGACTTTGGCATCTCAAAAGCCTGACGGCGTAAGGTATTCCAGATAAACACACTGAGGAGTAGGACAGCACTGACCAAGAGGAACAATACTTTAGTGGTGATCATGAAGTTGGTGAAAAAAGGCAAGACTATTAAAGGAGTAGTCACAGTGAGCGCCAATAAAAGAAATTGAGAGAATCGCTCCAGCTGAGTGGTGGTATGTTGTGGTGCGTCGAACATAACATTCATTAAAGCAAAAATTCGACCTACCTGCCAAGTGGCAAAACATCTAGAAAAGCTATATAGTTACTGTATGCGCTGCAGAACATCACTCAAATCCGGCTTCACCATGATTGAGTTATTAATCGTCATCGCTATTTTGGGGGCGCTTTTGCTGTTCATGGCTTTAGCCTTGGCTCGATATCAAGGTAAAGCTCGAGACTCCGAGCGAAAAGCTGACCTAGATCGAATTAAGATCGCGTTTGAAGATTACTATAATGATAACTCCTGTTACCCTCCGCCAGAGGTATTAAATGATTGTGGCGGCGCCAGTCTGCAGCCACATCTCAATACTGTTCCCTGTGACCCACTGAGCAAAGATCCATATGTCTACATTCCGCTCGATGGTAACGAGTGTAAGGGCTATAGGATTTTAGGCAACCTGGAAGATGATCAGGATTCGGCTATCGCAAACCTGGGGTGTGACGCCAGCTGTGGCTGTGGCTTCGGTAATGAGTACAACTACGGTATTGCTTCGGGCACGCCGTTACTAGAAACAGGTTGTTCGGCGGTAGCTACGACGCCGACACCTACACCAGCAGCGTCGAGTGGCGGTGGTGGTGGC
>JALYRS010000060.1 GCA_030855135.1 bacterium
CGCTGCCACTGAGCCGTAGGTAACTGCGGCTCTTTTTTTTGCCCAAAAGCACTAAACCGCTGCTCTCACCTTTTCCGCAATAAATTCATGGACTTTTCCGTCTAAAATACTAGGTAATAAATTCTCGCGGGATAAACTCGGCCGGTGATACTCTAGAATTGCCTCGGCAGCTGCCACTTTCATCTTCTCAGTTATTTTTGATCTTGTATCAATAGCCGCCCTAAAAATACCAGGGAATGCCAAAGCATTATTCACTTGGTTGGCAAAATCACTTCGTCCAGTCGCCATCACCGCCACCCCAGCCGCCAGCGCAACTTCAGGTAAGATTTCCGGCACTGGATTTGCCATCGCAATCACGATCGGTTCAGGAGCCATCAGTTTAACTAATTCTGGTGTCAATAATCCCGCTCTTGAAACTCCAATAAAGATCTCTGCCGCTCGCAAAGCCTCAGCTACATCCCCATTACGCTGCTCAGGATTTGTCAGCGGCACCATTCCTAACTTCTCTGCCGTTAAGTCACTGCGATCGCCTGAAACAATTCCCCGCGAATCAACCAGCGTCACATCAGTAAAACCGTATGACAGTAATAACTTCACAATCGCAATACCGGCGGCTCCTGCACCAACTGCCACAATTTTAGTATCGTATTTTCGTTTGGGTGAAAGCTCTAACGCATTAATTACCGCGGCCAAGACCACTACCGCAGTCCCGTGTTGGTCGTCGTGCATGACCGGAATCTCAAGCATTTCTTTAAGACTTTCCTCAATTTCAAAGCACCTTGGAGCAGCAATATCCTCTAAGTTAATGGCGGCAAAAGAGTCAGCAATGCGGGCCACGGCTGTGATGAATTCTTCCGAATCTTGAGTATTTACGATAATCGGGATAGCGTCTATCTTGCCAAAACGCTTGAATAACATGGCTTTACCTTCCATCACTGGGTAGCTGGCTTTATGGCCGATATTACCCAGGCCTAACACCGCAGAGCCATCAGAGATAACCGCTAAGTTATTACGACGAAAGGTATGCGTGAACATCGCAGCTGGATCAGCCTCAATCACTTTACAGACTTCGGCAATACCTGGG
The DNA here is from genome assembly GCA_030855135.1 of bacterium. Classification (GTDB taxonomy): domain Bacteria; phylum Patescibacteriota; class Microgenomatia; order UBA1400; family PJMF01; genus JALYRS01. The sequence goes on from JALYRS010000060.1 coordinate 1,085, forward strand.
GTGTAGGCCTTGCTTAAGTCTTCTCGGGTAGACATCGGCGACAGTATTGTCGTGGTTAGCTTTGGTTGGGCTGAGTAAGCCAATGCCGGAGAACTCTCATTCATAGATACCTATTCTGCGGGCGGGATAGTACTTAAATAATCTCTAATTTTACCAAGATTAACGTCACGAGGCTTACTACCATCAGCTGGTCCGACTAGGCCATGTGCATATAACTGATCTAAAATTCGCGCAGCCCTGGCATAACCGACTGATAAACGTCGCTGAATAAGTGACGAAGATGCCTTGTCATACTGGGAGAATAACTTAACTGCTTCATCAAAGTAGGCATCTTTAGCATCATCCTCACCATTCATACCGCCGCCACCACTTGATCCTCCACGAACCATAACTCCTTTGTACTTATTAGTTATCTCTTCAACGTACTGTGGCTGTTGTCCTTGATCTTTGATGAACTGAATTAGAGACTTAATTTCATTATCCGAGACGTACGTACCTTGAATACGACTTGGCTTAGCCTGATCAGGTGGCACAAATAACATATCACCTCTACCGAGCAGTTTCTCTGCTCCAGGGGTATCTAAAATAACCCGCGAGTCCATCATGGATGAGACATTAAAGGCAATCCGAGTCGGCACGTTAGCTTTAATTAGGCCGGTGATGACATCCACCGATGGGCGCTGGGTAGCCAAGACTAAATGGATACCGACAGCTCGAGCCATCTGAGCAATCCGTGTAATACTTTCCTCCACGTCGGCCGGCGCAAACAGCATAATATCTGCTAACTCATCAATAATGATCACGATATGTGGCATGGCAGCAAAGCCTGCCAGCTCGTTGTAATCAGTGATATTTTTGACTCCGACTTCGGCTAACTGCTTATAACGACGATCCATCTCTACCGTTGACCACTTGAGAGCAGAGACAACTTTGGCTGGCTCCACAATAACTGGTGTTAATAAATGAGGAATATCGTTGTAACCCGTCAGCTCTACCCGCTTTGGGTCGACTAAAATCATCTTCACTTCACTGGGGCTAGCCCGGAATAACATAGAGCAGATAAAAGTGTTCACAGCCACAGATTTACCTGAGCCCGTGGCACCGGCGATCAGTACATGAGGCATCCGACCAATATCAGCCACAATTGGCTTACCCGAGACATCGATTCCAAGTGCCACCGCTAACTTCGAAGGATTATCCTTCATGCCTTTGGAGGTTAACATTGTCCGCAATGTAACGTATTGGGCTGAGTGATTAGGCACCTCTACACCCACCAGGTTTCGACCGGCGATCGGGGCTTCAATTCTAATCTGGCCCGTGGGAGCAGCTAAGGCTAATGCTAAGTCTGTTGATAAACCAGTAATTTTTGATAGCTTTGTTCCTCGAGTAATATCCAAAGCATACTGAGTGACTGAGGGACCGTAGTTTACCTCTTTAACAGTCGCTTTAATGCCAAATGATTCGAGCGTATTTTCAATAACTTGCGCATTTTCCTTCACATCACCTCGATCGGCTTCGCCACCTCCAGCAGTCGACAGCAGTGACAAAGGTGGATACTCCCAGACCATCTGTGAAGCGTTCATGGTGTTGGCATCGGCGCTCAGTTCATTGCCAACAGGTGCGGGCGCCACGGCGGCCGGTAAGACAGCTGTGTTCATAGGCTCATCAACCATGGTTTCTTTGGCTAATTGACCTTCATTGACACTGAAGCCTGGTACAACTTTTTTATTGCCGAATAAACTAATTTTGGGAATATGAAAACCTCGAGCCTGTTCAATCTCTTCATCTTGATTCTCTTCTGCTTCCAGCCGTGATGCGGCTTTAGCAGATAATCTGGCCTCACGTGCTTCAGCTAAGTACTCAAGTAACTCTGAGACTGACAACTGTAACATAATTAGGAAACCGATAACTATGAAGCCAATAAACACTACATAACTGCCTGGAGTAGAAAGTAACATGGCTAAGTTGGTAAATGTCTGTTGACCAACTGAGCCTGCTTTGGTGACACCCATTGTCCCAACCATCAAGAAGATGGTACCCAACAACACATGTGGTTTTGACCAGGCCCACTTGGTTCTAAACATCACTAAGCCAGCAGCAATAAAGACAAAGGGGAAAAAGAGCATCGACAAACCAAATGTACGAGCCAAAAACTGATTTAGCGCCAAAAGAACGCTGCCTTGACCGGTGAACGACACCATCACAAGAACGCCCAATGAAATCAAGACCACGGCGCTGATCGAGAAGATCGTGTCTTTAGAGATGTCTAAACTGAGAGGTTTTTTCTTGCGTCTACCCATAGGCCTATAATAATCAATTTAAAGTGGTATGTCAAATACTATATCAGAAAACTGTGGTCTAATCAGGCAGAAGAAGGGACGACTTCAGTCGCCCCTTCTCGTATTTACGTTATGCTCTAAAAAAAGTAACTATGCATCAACCATTACCGGTACAATCATCGGCTCACGTTTGATAACCTTGTAGAGTTTTCGAGCCAGTTTGCGCTCAATTGCCCGCTTGATGTCTTCATCTTTAGCTTTTTTGCCGAGATCATTGATGATCTCACCAGTGCTTCGTTTGATAAAGCCTATCACTTCATCGGCTTCCTTCATAAAGACAAAACCTCTGGATACTACATTGATATTCTTGATATCTAGCTGACCTTTTACTCGAGGAATAACTAGGACGATGATACCTGCTTGTCCTAATGCTCGGCGGTCTGAGAGCACGATTGGACCAACATCACCAATACCAAGTCCATCAACTAAGCGTGGCTTGAGTGAAATGGTGTCCGCGACTCTTGGTTTACCTTGGCTGAAGCTTAAGATCTCACCGTGGGCTGGTAGCAGTACTTGATTCCTTGAAACACCCACTGGCTCTGCCACCAACTCTGTGAAAGCAAATCGATGACGATCTGCTCCCCCTACAGGCAGCACATACTGTGGTTTTACTCGATTAAGCAAATCCTGCTGCTCGACTCGACTAGCATGACCAGACTGGTGAATATCAGGTGATAAATCTGGATAGACAATTGTAATCCCATTTCGAGACAGCTCATCAATCGCTCCGTAAAAATTAATCTCGTTACCAGGAATCACGTCAGCCGAGAAAACAACTTTATCCTTGGGCAAGATTCGTAAAACGGGATGATCACCGTAAATTGCCCGCATCAATGATGAGCCCTCTTGTCCTTGGCTACCAGCGATGATGGCACAGACTTTTTCAGGCGCAAAATCCTGAATATCACGCTTGTCTATCAGATTTTCCTTAGGAATATCTAGTTTGCGCAGAGTCAATGCAATATCCACATTTTGCTCAACTGAACGACCGATAAAGGCCACTCTGCGTCCTAGCTTCACCGCCGCATCCACTGCTTGCTGAATCCGGTGAATATGTGAGCTCATCAAGGTCAGAATAAACATGCCCTCGGTGGAAGCCATTTCTTTTTCAATTACTGGTCCACACATTGACTCCGATTTGGTCCACTCACCTCGCTCTACTCGCAAACAGTCGATTAACATACACAGTACACCCTGTTTGGAGACATCATCAATCACGCCGTAGTTGGGCAAGACACCATCGACTGGGTTTTTATCTAATTTAAAATCAGAGCCGTGGTAAATGATGCCTTCCGGAGTATGAATCGCATAGTGGCGGGTGTCGGGTACCGAGTGCGTCATCTCAATTGCTTGTGCAGAAAAGTGTTCACTAATCTTAACGACTTTATTGCCTTCAACGACCTGAATAGTTCTGTCTATACCGCCATCGCGCATGCGATTCTCGGCAAATCCGACGGTCAACGGTGAAGCGTAGATGGGAAATTCTGGCAATTCTGGCAAAATGTACGGTGTGGCAGCGATATGGTCATCATGGCCATGGGTCAAGATCATACCCACAATTTTCTTACCCTGCTCGAGTTGTTGCAAAATGTAGCTTACATCAGGGATTAGCACATCGACGCCAGGCATCATGTTATCGGGAAAACCAATTCCACAATCAACGATCAACATCTCGTCATCGTATTGATACACAAACATATTTTGGGTCACAGTACCCATACCACCTAAAGGTATTATCTTAAGTTCCGACATAGTATTACTCTCCTTTGAATAACATTTTTTTCGATACGTTTCTCAAGTACCGTAAGTATAATTTACTTTTTTCTAAAGTTAATTTGTAGATCAGACGGGTTGGCTCTACTGGCCTCTCTACAAACACTGCCATCAAGACCATTGTCAAAAAGATGGTAAAGATAAACCAATAGGTGCCATAATCTGTACTGAAATCGGGGTCTCTGACAAAGTATATTACTACGTGGATCAAGAAAAACAAGCCGATGAGGGATTTCATTTGGCGCATGTAGTACTTCTGAGGCGATCGATAGTTAGTAATGGCGGTAAAAATAATGATGGCTGAGAAAACTCCAGCGCCTATCAAGGTAATCAAGACTGATCTAGGCTGATCACTGGCAAATGGCACAAAGACATTCGCCACTGAGATTAAAGTGATTAGTAACATACTACCTAGAGCGATGATAAAGTGTGATAGCCAGAAGTGATAATAATCAACATGAGTAAAGACATCAAACATTGGATTGTCAT
>JALYRS010000019.1 GCA_030855135.1 bacterium
GTGCGTTCCGCACAGCTGCCATCAACACAATTTCACCTCATTTAAATAGCAAGCCGCCCAAAGATTAGGGCAACTTTCCAATACCTAATTATACTATATTATAGGTCTAAAATCAAGCATTCCTTTGGCCATACTCAACTCAGCCTCGGTGTTAACATTTACCCAACCCAGTCCGCTGATATCGATTATTTTAAAATCGATGATATCTGGAGTAACAGTATTTAAAGCAATTTCGTATGATAATGGGGTCTCATGTGAATCTTCACTTGCCGCAGCCTGTACCGCAGTGGTAAGTGCCCTCAGATCTATCTGGTTAATTATGGCAATGCCAGTGTAACCCCCATTGAACTCAGTGGCATCTTTTGAAATTTCCAGAACAGCGTGTTTGTGATCATCAGATGAGATCAAAGCATCACCTTTTTTTAATTTTCTATCAAAGTCACAGACTAGATAGCTGGCTGCTGATTTCATTTCCTGCCGAATCACGTAGGCAACATTTTCTCCATACATGTGATCGGCGTTGAGAATGATAAGCTGGTCATCACTCTGCCCGATAGCACTCAACCCTGCAGCCAACGAAGTAACACTCCCAAATCTAAAGTGAGGATTGTATACGCAGTGTACTTGCATCTGCAAAGTCTCACCATTTGATTCAATAAACTTATGTATTACTTGATGTTTGTACCCAGTCACTATCACTACTTCATGACAACCCAGCGCCTTAGCAAAAGCTATTGTATGTTCCAGCAGTGACGCTTCTACGACAGTGATAAGGGGTTTTGGCACGCGCTCAGTCAGGGGCAATAATCGACGTCCCATGCCTGCCGCGAGGATTAAAGCCGTCATATCAAAAGCCCTGAACTTAGCATGAATGTATTCTGGTTGAGAGCAGTAAACTCACCGATCAGTGACTCAGAATGTACATACACCTTCTTGGCTTTGATTGCTAGCAAACGCATATTTTCTCTCTCCTCGATTTGAGCCGCTGTTAGTTTATTAACACCGGCTTGAGCGACTACCAGGATACATTTCTCAATTTGCTCTTCCGTTGGAAAGCTAGACATTTTAAGTGGCAGGATCAAAATAAATGTTCTTCGAAAAATCGGTTGAATGCTCAAAAGTTTTACGAGCCAGGGGAAGAGCCTACGAATATACCTCTCGTTATCGAAAGTGAAGACAATATCAGTAGGAGTCTTCTTGAGAGTACTGAGCATTTTTGAGCGCAGTTTTTTATCTAGGCTGTCAATGCAAATAAATTGAATTAAATTTCTTTTCATATCTTACTTCACGGCAAGTATTTTCTGCCAAATTCTAGCGGAGGACATTCCATCAGCATTATGCCAGTAAGCATTTTTAGCACTGATATACTTCTTCGTTAGCGAAAACTCCTCAATAGTTTTTTTAATAATACTACTATTTTGCACTGTATCCTCAGTTAGTATCCTTATTAGTTGAGAAATATTTTTAAGATATGACCACTCATTTACATTCAGTGAAGGCATAAATAACGGCTTCTCGGCCAACAACCCTTCAATAAATAGCGATGATGGATCTGAAATTATGCCAGCGGCACCCCTAAATAAATCTGCTGTATAAGCATTAAAATATACTTTTTTTCGCCATGAAGCATCTCTAAATTGATAGTACGAATGAGGATGAAGCTTTATCACTAGTTCGTAGCCCGCAAGTCGGCATGACAGTTCTAGAATCTCGACCCACTTTTCGGGCTGCGAGTCTGATTTGTTATACATCGCCACATGGGAAACAGAGTTACAGTAAACCAGGTATGGCTTATCTGTAGGCCTTTCAAATAATGGCAGGTCTCTATATAAATCTGATTTACTTGCACCAGTTATTGTTGATGGCACCGAGAATCCCTTTGCTACTAACTGTGATTGGTATTTACGCCCATGGGTAAAGATGTGCGTCATGAGCTCATGACGCTCTTTATATAAATCAAAAGCAGAGACGTTTTTTATAGGTTGGCCATACTCATGTAGAAAGAGCGGCAACTTTCGCGCTAGCTGGTGGAGTATCTCATACCCATGCTGCTCAAGAATCCTCACAGTAGGTAGTACTAGTGCATCAGGCTTACATTGAATAATCTCCTGCCACCAGTCTCCCTGCACTACTTTTACTTTGACGCTGTCGTCATTAAAGTTTTTTGTTGCATAGGGCACTGTAAAAATTGACTCAAGTCGAGCAGATGAAAATTTGCTTAACAAACGTATATAACTGGTAGTATTTGAGTAGTTAAGAGGAATTCTTAGCTGCTGGAACGTCATCAGGGCGTCGTAAAATTCAGGATATATCCCCCCATTCGGTGAGTGGACATACCAGGTTATAGAAACATCCGCAGGTTTATGCTGAGCAAGCGCGAAAAGCGTAGGAAAGTGAGTGCCATTGTAGGAAAAAAAAGCAATTTCTTTCGTATACTCCGGACTTTCTAGGTAGTTTCTGAGAGTGAGCCGAGTGTCCCAAGAATGGAACACCTTCGAGTCCTATTTTAACAGAGTCTATCAAACACTACAGCAATTTATTATCCAAGTATCAATACTTTAGTTTTTTTTCTCAGTAACTTTATATACTTTTCCTTTTGAGTCATATGTCGTCCATTTTTCTACAAGTTCCCCATCATTGAATGTACCTGACCGTTTAATCGTTCTGTCTGGACGATACCATTCCCAGTATCCATCAGGTTTTCCATTTTTTATTTTGCCTTTTGACCAAACAGATTTACCGTTAGCATGATATTTTATTGTATAACCATCAATGACTTCTGATTTTTTAATTTGAACGGTTTTACTAGATTTTGGTGGCATATCTGAAGTGTATCAAAAATTATGGATAAATCCAAAGAAAATGTTGCAAACTGAAGAATGTGAACTCGAGAGGACTCGAACCTCTGGCCTCTTCGATGTCAACGAAGCGCTCTAACCAACTGAGCTACGAGTTCAAATGTGGGCTATAGTATATCGTATTTTTTGGGATATAGCAGTAAGACGGTCGAATTGTGTGAGTAGCAGTAAGACGGTAGAACTGTGTGAGTAGCAACAAAGAGGAAACTTAAGACTTCAGTAGAGTATTTTCTTTTGCCAACTCAAGTGATACAATACCAGTCTGATTTACTAGGTAATTCGTGATTAGAAAGAGATTCGTAAAGAAACAACCAACCATCTTTGTCACAGCCAATCATAATATTCGGGTACCAGAGGTACGAGTACTAGATGAAAGGGGTGAAATGCTTGGCGTCATGACAACTCGTGATGCTATTCAACGCGCCCAGACAGAGGACAAAGATTTGATCTTAGTAACAGAAAAAGCGAAGCCTCCGATTGCAAAGATCATTGAGTTAGCAAAGTATAAGTATCAGATTCAGCAAAAAGAAGCTGAAAGTCGTAAGAACGCACGTAAACAAGAAATTAAAGAAGTTCGTTTTTCTCCATTCATGGGGGACGGCGATTATCAAACAAAACTTAATCGAGTGATTGAGTTTTTAGAAGATGGTGATAAAGTTCGACTAGTCACGACAGAGTTCAAAGGTCGTTTAGTCACTAAAAAAGAGTTTGGTCAAGTAATGCTGGAAAAAGTTATTACTGAAACCGCCGAGATCGCTACAGTCGAGATTCGCCCTCAAGCGATGGGTAAGAAAATGATGGCCCAGTTAATGCCTGGTAAAAAGAAAAAGGAATAATAATCGTGAAAAAAATGAAACAAAAAACAAGATCTGGTGTAGCCAAGCGGTTTAAAGTAACTGCTACAGGTAAAATTCTTCGCCGAACCCAAAATATGCGACATCTTCGCTATAACAAAAGTAAAAAAGCTAAGCGTGCATATCGCATACCAGTCGAAGTCAAGGGTAAATGGGCTCGCAAAATTAAACGAATGTTGGGCTTAGCTTAAAGAAAGATAAAGGGAATATATGCCACGCGCAAAAACAGGAGTAGTCCGCCACCGCCGACACAAAAAAGTCTTAGAATTGACTAAAGGTTTTCGTGGAGCAAATAACCGTTTGTTCAAACGGGCTAATGAAGCTCTCTTACACGCTGGTCAATACGCCTTTATTGGTCGAAAACTTCGCAAACGAGATATGCGTGCACTCTGGATCACCAGAATTTCTGCCGCTGTAAAATCTAGTGATGAGAACTTAAACTACTCTAGATTCATGAACGGCCTAAAGAAAGCTAACATTACGATCAATCGTAAAATGTTAGCTGAGATGGCTGTGACTGATTTTAATAGTTTTAAAGAGATCGTCCGTAAGGTGCAGGCCTAAACCAATTATTTATTGAAAATAATTAGCCCCGGCACCACCGGGGCTTTTTGGATATATAACTCAAGATAGAGTACACTAGTAAGAATTACTTATGACAGAATCACCACTTACTCTCGATCAACTAACTACCGCGGTAGCGGAGCTTAAAAATCAGCTGTCGGCTGATCAACACTTACCAGTGACTGAGCTTCATAGTAAGTATCTAGGCAAAAAGGGTCTGTTCAATGATTTAGCCAAAAACATCACTGCTCTCAGCCCCAACGATCGTAAATCTGGCGGACAGATCCTTAATAAAGCCAAGTTCTTTATCGAAACTCAGTTGGCAGAGCTACAAGGCAAAAAACCCACTGAAGATAAATCAAACGTAGATCTGACTATGCCCGGCATCAAGCCAAAAGTGGGGCACATGCATCCAGTCAGTCAAGCTATTGAAGAGATAACCACTATCTTTGAAAAAGTTGGCTTCACTCGCGTGCGCTATCCCGAAGTAGACTGGGACTGGTACGTCTTTGAGTCACTGAATATGCCACCGTCCCACCCTGCGCGAGACGAATGGGAAACTTTCTTTATCGATCAAGAGGACACCACCAACAAAGGTGTACTGTACGATCAAAATGCGCCTCGAAAACGTCACCCCAGTTTAATTGGAGGTAAAGTGGTTTTGACTACCCATACTTCAAATGGACAAGTAAGAGAGATGGAACGAGCTAATAGCCAACCACCCATCAGAATGATCAATATCGGCCGATGTTACCGTCGTCAGCAAGATGCTACCCACACCCAAATGTTCCATCAATTTGAGGGCTTAGTCATCGATAAAGGCATCACTATTCAGCACCTCAAAGGTACTCTTGATTACTTCGCTCAAGAATTTTATGGACCTGGGACAAAGAGTCGGATTAGACCCTTTCACTTTCAGTTTACCGAGCCGTCATTTGAAGTAGATTTCAGTTGTCATCTTTGTAATGGGACTGGTCAGCTAACGAAAAATGGTGAAGTTACCAAATGTAAGTTCTGTAAGTCAGGCTGGCATGAGGTTGGTGGAGCAGGCATGGTTCATCCAAATGTCCTCAAAGCTGGTGGCATCGATCCTGATGAGTACACTGGTTTTGCTTTCGGTTGGGGAGTGGAGCGGACATATACCTTAAAAGACGGATTAAATATCGACGACATTCGATTACTTTATTCGGGTGATTTACGATTCTTGGAGCAATTCTAGTATGAACATCCTTATTCCCCATACCTGGTTACTTGAACACTTAGAAACAAAAGCTACACCTGAACAAATTCAAAAATTTGTCTCATTGTGTGGCCCTTCCATTGAGCGAATCTATGATCGAGAAGGTGAGGCTGTCTATGATATTGAGGTCACGACCAATCGGGTAGACAGCATGTCTGTGCGAGGTATCGCTCGCGAAGTAGCGGTGATACTACCGCAATTTGGAGTGGAGGCTTCCCTAAAACCACTACCTGCTGAGAACGGCTTGCAAGAGCTATCTTCAACCCCAGAAAAACCATTACCTTTACCAAAAATTGCCAATGACCCGCTGTACTGCAAACGGATCACTTGTCAGGTACTTGATGCTGTAAAGCGCACGCCTACTCCTGACTGGATGGCTACCCGACTGCGACAAATTGACCAAAACGTGCATGACAGCGTCATCGATATTACAAACTACGTCACCCATGATCTAGGGCATCCTTGTCATGCGTTTGATTATGACAAAGTCATGACTTTGGGTGGTTCAATTAGCGTCGCTGTCAGTGAGCCGGGAAAGAAGTTTGTAACCCTGGATGGTCAGAGTTACACCACTGTCGGTGGGGAAGTGGTATATCTTAATGCCACAGGTGAAATCATAGATTTGCCAGGTATTAAAGGCACACTCAATACCGCCATCGACGATGATACTACAAGAGTGCTTTTCTGGATTGAATCAATCACTCCGCAAAAAATTCGTTTTGCTTCCATGACTCACAATATACGAACAGTAGCCGCCCAATTAAATGAAAAAAATGTTGATCCTGCATTAGCTGAACCTACTTTTATTAGAGGCGTCACTCTGTATCGTGAGCTGTGTACTGCCGTAACTGCTAGTGCAATTTTTGACGAGTATCCTTCGCCAACGGAGGCAAAAGATATCAGCGTCAGCGGCGCTAAAATTGCTAATTACTTAGGACTAGAACTGCCTGAACAAAGTATAACCACCATCCTCACCACCCTGGAATGCAGTGTCAGAGTTGAAGATGAAGAGGGCCACCACGTATTTATCGTTACACCTCCAACTTTCCGACCAGATCTAGAAATTGATGTGGATGTGATTGAAGAAATCGCTCGGATTTATGGTTACCATAACTTACCCAGTAAGCTGATGGCAACAGAAATACCACTAACTTCTCAGCCCGAGTTTAACTTTAGTTTTGAAAATGAGCTCAAACATTTCCTTGCCAATACCGGATGGCAGGAGGTCTATACCTACTCGATGGTAAGCGCACAACTCGCAGAAGAGAGTGGCTATCAGCCAGCACAACATCTGCAACTCCAGAATCCCTTAACCGATGATCGCGTATACTTACGTCGTTCTTTACTCCCTTCATTACGCGAAGTCATTACCGGCAACCCACTCAAAAAGGAGTTATCAGTCTTTGAGATTGCCAATTGTTATACTCCTCAGTCCCGACAGCTGCCAATTGAAGAACAAGTACTAGGCATGCTCTCAAAGCAACCATATCGCCAAGTTAGAGGAGCAGCTGAAGCACTGCTCGAGCACTTCTTTGTCAGTGACTATGTTTTCGCTCCGCCAATGGAAAGTACTAAAACTACTACCAATCTAAAAAAATGGTTGGACATTTCAGCTAAAACTAGGACCAATGAGTTGCTGCGCATTGGTACGATTGGCATCATGAGTGATGATCTGGTGGCTGCTCAATTCAATCTTTCATCACTTTTGAAAGTAAGCAATAAGTATCCACTGTACCAACCAATTCCTAAGACCTCACCTGTGATAGAAGATATGACCTTCACAGTTCCGAGTGACACTCCTATCGGTGAGTTAATCACTACGATTAAATCAGTCTCACCTCTAATCGTCCAGGTAGACCTCAAAGACACTTTTAAGCAAAATACTACGCTCACCATAACCTATTGGGATTATCTTAACGCTCTTTCCAACGAGCACATTGAACCACTTCGTAAATTAGTGGTACAAAAACTACTTGACTCACACAGTGCTACCTTAGTTGGCGTGTTAGAGTAGAATCTTGATGAAAAAGCTATCCCTTGCTAACCTTTTCTCAAAGCTCCAGGGAGTACTTTTTTGTTGTTTAATTTTCCTGTTGCCGAGTAATTTATTTCTGGTGCTCTCAGAACAAAATGCCTTTGTCAGTGGGCTTCGCATAGATTACTTGCTGCCCAAGTTCTTCCTCAGTGACATAGTGGTGTTAGGGATACTGATTTTGGAGATACCGAGGCTGTTGCCAAATCTCAAACAATACCTTCAATTTCCTAAGCAGTGGCAGTTGCCGTTAATTATCGGCTTGCTTTTCGGTGCATATTTCATAAAACAGCTGCTGAGTCCTAACCCCATGGCTAGTCTGTGGTATCTTTTAAAGCTCCTTGAAATGGTGGCGCTGACAGTAGTCATTACGCGAAGGAAACTGTTTAGATATCCGTGGGTGGTGCCAAGTATTGCGCTAAGTATCGTCTTTCAAAGTGTGCTGGGGATGTATCAATTTATAACTCAGCACTCAGTAGCTGGCTATTGGTTCTTAGGCGAAGTGACCATGAGCCGCAGCATCGGCTTGGCTAAAGCTACCTGGCAGGGAAGAGAGCTCATTTTACCGTACGGCACAACTGCGCATCCAAACATTTTAGCGGGCATTTTAGCTGTCTACAGTTTGTTCTTAATGAGAATGAGACCCTCCCGACCACTGTCTTACCTCTCGATTTTACTGGGAGTGCTGGTCATTGTTTTAAGTGGTTCAGTCAGTGCTAGCTTAATCTTACTCACAGCCGCTGCAATGTATGTACTGGGAAGAAAGCTGGGTGACTCAAACAGTGCCGCGAAGATCATTTTTTATGGCTACCTCTTACTTATTCCCCTAAGTATCTTCTTCATTAGTACTCAATCGACCAATGCCTCTATTACTAGGAGAGCATACCTCCAGTCAGCAGCAGTGGATATGATCCTGTCTAATCCGCATACAGGTGTGGGTTTAAACACATTTGTTCAAGAAGTTGAACAGTACGGTGAGTTTAAGGAAGTTGTGCGTTTCGTCCAGCCAGTGCACCATGTGGGATTACTATTCTTAGCAGAGAGTGGTTGGCTGGGAGTAGTACTACTGGGCTTCTGTATCTATCTAGTATCGAGAAAAAAACGATCAACATCTGAGTTATGGCTGTGGCTGGCCGTACTAGCACCCGTACTCAGTCTTGATCACTACTTATACACTCAGCAAAGTGGTTTGTTACTGGTAGTCTTGGTAATAAGTTTCGCTCACACTCACTCAGCTAAGGAGCGGCGCTTGGTGAAGGGCTAGGGAGTACGATGATGGCAGCTGAAGGGCTGGGGACTGGTGTTGGATCTGGCTTTTTCCAGTCCTGACCACCGGTACCAATTCTTACGGTACTGCTTTGAATTTCCTTGCCATTTCTACTTCGGACTTTTGCATAAATTTCATGCTGTCCGGCACTTAGTTTAATTGTCCCGCGATAGGTACGGTTATTAATTTTCTCGCGCATGCTGCCATTTACCCACAGCTCAATCCACTCAATACCATCACCAGAGTCAGCATCAATTTCGATATCTATATTTTCACTGTCATATTTACGTTCATTAGTAGGATTAATAATCCTGACTGAGACATCGCTGTTCTCACCACAGTACTCTGTAGGCGGTCGGTAGCGGTCATCGGCTTGGCCAGCTAGCCAGCCGTCAATTGCTTGCTGCCATCGATTAATACCATCCTGACTAACTGGATCTGACTCTCGATAAATGAAGAACTCTTTTTCATCATAATCACCGGTACCAATTCGCGCATCATTCGCTAGTTTATTTTCTCCGCGACAGAGTTTTAGTTTGGCATGAAGAGGATCGGGGAGTGAAGGCAGGGTTCCGCTAATCACCACCTCTTTTTTACTGGGGTAACCATCATGCTGAGGGTAGCCCGAAAGAAGATCAACATCTACTTCTTCCACATTTGGTGGGCGGACCCAGGCAGGTGCTCCGTACCCCTTTGCTTGGGCGGCATCGATAATTCTTCGCCAGATCGGTGAAGCTCCAGTTATACCTGAGGCGACTCGTGTCATAGATGAGCTGTCATTATTTCCCACCCAGGCTCCCACCATAACTTCTTGGCTCCAACCAATGGTCCAGTTATCTTTCTGCTCGTTAGTGGTACCAGTTTTGACGGCAATCGCTTTACCAGTATTTAAGAGTGAGTTGGCACCAAAGGCTAAAAGTCTGGCCGAGTTGTCGGATAAAATGTTATTAATAAGATATGCCTCTTCAGGTTTTATTACCTGACGACCATCAACCGGCCGCTGCTCAAAAAGCACTCTGCCATCTCTATCTTCGACTTTGAGGATTGCCACCGGCTCTACCCGGCGGCCCCCATTGGCAAAGGCGCTATATGCGGTGACTGTGTCTATTAAATGAACTTCACCGCCTCCAAGAGTCAAGGCTAAGCCAAAGCGGCGGGTATTTTCTGGTGTGGGTTGCAGTGTTACAAAACCCATGTCATAAGCGAGGGTAAGAAAATTGGGCACACCTACGATACCCATGGCCTTAACAGCGGGAATGTTCAACGAGCTGCCTAAACTATTTCTGACAGTGACCGGTCCACGAAAGGTACCGTCGTAGTTTCTAGGTTTGTATGGATTGGGATCATTTTCATTTGCCATGAAAGTAGTCTCGACGTCCATCAAAATTGAAGCAGGTGTGTAGCCTCGTTGAAGTAGTGCCAAGTATGTCAGCGGCTTAATAGATGATCCTGGTTGTCGCAAACCATCAACGGCAACATTAAACTGACCATCAATATCTTCGGCAAAGAAGTCTTTACTGCCTACCATAGAGATAATCGCACCTGTGCGTGGATCGGTGACCATAGCTGCACCATTACCGATATTGAAGCTAGCGACTTTTTCAATCTCTTCAGCCACAATTTTTTCTGCTTCTTCTTGCAGAGGCAAATCGAGGGTAGTAGTAATTTTGAAGCCACTATTATCAACTACTTCCTCACCATACATTTCATTGAGCAGATTGCGGACGTAAAAGACAAAGTGAGGCGCTTTAATTTGTGATACTGATTGCTTGAATGTGACGACGTCAAGATCTGCTAGCGCTTGTTCATAGGCCGCCTCAGTCACATAGTTATCTTCGCGCATCCGACGCAACACTCCACGGGCGCGCAACTTCCACAATGGTTGACCGGATTCATCTGTTCTATTGGCATATGGCGAGTAGGCCGAAGGTCGCTGTGGCAAACCAGCTAAGATAGCGGATTCTGGCAGCGTCAATTCAGACACAGGCTTATCGAAGTACATCTCAGTAGCAGTCCCCACACCTAGAGCATTACCTCCATACGACACTTCATTGAGATACATCTCTAAAATTTGGTCTTTAGTAAAAGTTCTTTCAATTTGAATTGAAAGTACCAGCTCTTTAAACTTCCGAATCACAGATTTTTCATTGGTTAGAAGTGCCAGCTTGACCAATTGCTGAGTTAAGGTCGAGCCTCCCACCACTTGGCGACGAACAATTAAGTTGTAAGGAATACGGATAATAGTTAAGAAATCAAAGCCTTGGTGCTTATAAAAATCTTTATCCTCGATGGCGATAGTTGCTTGTTTTAAGGTTTCTGGGACTTGGTCTATGGTAATTGGAGTGCGGCGCTGAGTGTCGTAGAGATCGTAGAGCAAGGTACCATTACGATCAAAAAGCCGCGTGCTAAAACCATCCCGACGAACGACTTCACCTGGTCTTGGCAACTCTCTAGAAAACCAAGCAAACATTCCAAAAAAGACCAAAACTCCCAGTAGCACAGAAGCCACTGCACCCAGCGCGATAAAGCGAGCCCACCGAGCTCGTTGTAGTTTTTGTTCAGCTGGAGTGAGTCTTTGGTAACGAGATCTACCTCGAGAAATTCGTCTTTTAAGCATAGTGACTGGGGTCATGATGTACTCGCGAACACGTTGTAGTTGCAACTGCATGATGATCCATTGTATCAGGGTAGAGAAGTGTTGCAAGTTGGTGGGTTATAATTACGACAAGATAAGATCTAGTAAAGGCAACTTTGCCCTGTGTGAGGTGAAGTCTATACTTTATGGGAGGTTCCTGGTTGCTTCGGCAACTACACCTCCCGCTTTTTTTACCTCATCCCAAAAATGAGGCTTTTTTTTATCGACTTATCTATATAATAAGAAGCTATATGACCATTGATGATGTACTACAACGAGGCGTAGCCGAGGTGCTACCAGGGCGCGAAGCCTTAGCGAAGCTAATGGCTGAGCGCAAGATTAAAGTCTACTTAGGTATCGACCCCACTGGTTCATTACTCACGCTTGGTCACTCCGTAGTATTACGAAAACTCCAACAATTTGCTGAACTAGGCCACGACGTAATTCTCTTAATTGGTAATGGCACAGTGCGTATCGGCGATCCTACGGGAAGAGATAGCACTCGGCCGGTCCTAACTGATGAAGAGATTGAGGGTAACTTCGTAAACTGGCAGGCTCAGGCCAGCAAAATTATTGATTTTTCTAAAGTCAAAATCATGCATAACGGAGACTGGCTGGATAAACTCACCTACGCCGATATGGTTAAGTTAATGGCTCAAACAACTGTCCAGCAACTGATGGAGCGCGACATGTTTCAAGATCGTTTAAAAAATGGCTTGCCTATCCATGGACATGAGATTATCTATCCCTTGCTACAAGGCTATGACTCGGTAGCCATGGATGTTGATCTGGAAATTGGTGGCACTGACCAAACCTTTAACATGATGATGGGTCGCCACCTGCAAAAAGCTTACAACAATCGAGAAAAGTGGGTCTTAACTACCCCGATTATTAATGGTACCGATGGCCGCAAAATGAGTAAATCATTCGGCAACTTCGTGGCACTAACAGAACCCGCTAACGACATGTACGGCAAACTGATGAGTATTAGTGACGACATGATCGTGGAGTACTTTACCGTGCTGACTGATTTGTCGCTGGGTGAAATTGAGAAGATTGAGCAAGCAATTAGCGACGATGAAAACCCCATGATCTTTAAGAAACAGCTAGCCCACCGCATCACTACTTTTTATCACTCTACTGCTGAGGCAGACGAAGCACAAGATTTTTTTAGTAGGACTGTTCAAAATAAAGAAGTGCCGGAAGAGATACCCAGTATCATGATCGATGGCAACTCTGCAGACATTATGAAGATTCTAAGTGCTGCTATGCCTGAAGAAAGTAAAAGCAATCTTCGTCGATTAATTGAGCAGCGGGCAGTAGAACTTATTCCACAAAATGAAAAGGTCACCGAGTTCTTTCAAGAAGTTAAGTTGCCGCAGAAGATTAAAGTTGGCAAGCGCTCGTACTTTAGTATTGTTACTACTAAATAGGAACGATCATATGTCTCAGCGAAAAAAAGATATTTTAGTCAAAACCTTTGCCATTATTGCCATCATCGGCTTAATCTTAAGCAGCTTTAGCGGTTTACTCTTTACATTTTAACTAGGTACATCTATGTACTCACTAAATACACCACTGGCCGCCGTCAGCGGAATTGGGCCGAAGGTAGCGGCAGCTTTAGCGCTATACCAAATTACTACCGTCAAAGATTTTTTATTATGGTTGCCGTTACGTTACGTAGATAGAACTCAGCAAGCAGAAATAGATAACATTCCACTCAATGAAGTTATTACGTTAGAAGCTACTGTATTGAGCACCTCAAATTACTATAAAGGTCGTCGCTCAATTCAGTCAGCAGTGATAGTCGATGGCACAGGCCAGCTTAAGGCAATGTGGTTTAACAATCGCTTCATCATCGATAAGCTTAAAAAAGGTAAAAGCTTTTTGTTTAGTGGCAAGGTCAACGATCGGCGGATGCTGGTTCAACCTGTGGTAGAAGACATCAAAGAAGAAACAATACATACCAATCGCTTGGTGCCTCATTACTCAAAATTAGGTGAGTTGAAACAAGGATCGTTGCGGCGATTGTTTAAACATATTTTAGATGGGCTAAACGATGATCCAGAGTCTAATAATCCCTTGGAGCAACTCCAGTCACTCAAGACCGCTTTGACTCAACTTCATTTTCCCGATACAGCTGAAGCAGTCATCTCGGCACGCGAGCGACTAGCCATCGAAGAGTTATTAACCTTAATGGCAACATCTAAAAAAATAAAGCAACACTGGGCAGCTACCAAGAAAGCGGCCGCCATACCCACGAGTGGAGTAGAGATGGTACTACCGTTTGAGCTAACTGCTGGACAACAAACTTCTCTTGAGCAGATCATGCAAGACATACATCAAACTATACCGATGAATAGATTGTTAATCGGTGATGTGGGTTCTGGTAAAACAGTGGTGGCCGGTCAAGCCGCACTCCATACCCAGCAAGCCGGTTTTTCATCGGCATTAATTGCACCAACTGAGTTACTAGCCGAACAACATCTCAAAACCTTTACCAATATCTTTCCTGACTTACCTTGCGTGCTCTTAACCGGGTCGACCAGCAAGAAATTCGTGCCAGCAGATCAGCCAACTCTTTATATTGGCACGCATGCCATCTTGAATCACTTAACCAGCATCACACCCGCCCTGATTATCTTCGATGAACAACATCGCTTTGGTGTCCGCCATCGATCACTGTTTAGTGAAGAGAGTATTTGGCCCGCAGCCCATTATCCACATATCCTCACCATGACCGCCACGCCGATTCCCCGCAGTCTGATGCTGACCGTTTTTTCTCATCTCTCACTGAGTGTAATCGACGAGCTACCCAAGGGGAGAATTGCCACTAAATCCTGGGTGGTACCAGAGAGTAAGCGTGCTGCTTCGTACAACTGGCTGCAAAAAGAAGTGGTAATTACAGATACAGTGGAGGACCAGTCGCAGAAACAGCAAGCCTTCATCATCTGTCCTTTTATTGATCAGTCCGAAAGTGAAGGTCTGGCCAAAGTTGCCGCTGCTAACGAGATGTTTGAGAGTATTAAAAATATCTACGCCGATGCTGAGCCAGCGCCTAGTGTGGGCTTACTCCACGGACGAATGAAGAAAAAAGAGCAAGCTGCAGTAGCCAAAGAGTTGTATGCAAAAGAAATTGATATTTTAGTTACTACCCCAATTGTGGAAGTGGGCATCGACCTGCCCGCAGCTAGTATCATCATCATTGAAGCTGCCGAACGCTTTGGGCTGGCCAGTCTACATCAGCTTCGCGGAAGAGTAGGGCGGGCTGGTCAGCAAGGCTACTGTCTACTTTTTACCAACTCAAGAAATGAAGATACTACTAAAAGGTTGCTGCAATTTTGTGAGATCACCAGCGGGATGAAGCTAGCTGAGCTCGATCTACAGCGCCGTGGCGCTGGCGACATCTTTGGTACTCAACAACATGGCTTTGATGAGCTGCGCTTTGGCAACTGGGCGAACGTGGAGTTGATAGCGACCGCTAGGAAAGTGTTTGAAGAGTTGCCAGCTGATAGCGAGTGGGTATCGCTTTTATTTGGCTCTACCACAGATGAAAGAGAGAATGCGTCACCATTGGCAAACTGATTGAGAAAGAAAACTGGTGATAGTGAAAAACAAAGAAATTATTTAAAAGCTTTTAATAAATCAGAAATAAAATCTGCTGCAACATCGGGTTCATTACGAATATACCATTCAATTTCGGCACCATTTAATAACAAGAAGTACATATCAGACAAACGGTCAAACTTTGCATACATCATTTCGCAGAGCAAAGATAAGTCGTCAACTGATACTAAACCTTCTTTATAGTCATCAATGAGCAAATTAAATAGTATTTTCCCATCAGCTTCGCTTATCCTTTCTAAATTTGCATTAATACCACTTTTTGATTCGTAAAAATTAAGCACATTTTTGAGCCTATTTGTTTCGTGAAGATTATTTTTCATAGTTTAATTATTGGTGGTATTTCATCCAAGAAAGAGTGGGGAGTGATATTTCACACTCCCCACTCTTTTAACCTAAATACTACAACTTAGATTGAGAAAATATTACCGTCGCGGATCACGATGACGACGTGGATCTCTTTCGTCTGTGATTCCTTCATCAGTCCAATGGGCTGTTCCGTGCCTGTCCCAGGAAACACGATAAGTAGCCTCCGTGATACTCACAGTTCTTTTCCCGATAGTCAGGATTTCGACCACTACCACCGCACACATCACACTTCTGCGTCTTATGCCAGCTACCCCAAATATCCCGATATCGCTTATTCATCTGACCCGTACCACGGCAACGACCACAATCCTTGCTGATCACACTTTTTCTCCTTTGCACACATAGGCAATTTTTCTAGATAGTGAGTGCTATCCAGAAGGTTACCTATGTGCCAAAACCTCTTACATAAGTCGTTACATATCAATCTGCATATATCTAGCTATCCAGTTGCCACAATGTTTTCCAGATGTGATACACTACTTCAGTTCTTTCTGCCCTTTTAAGTGCACAAAAACGTAACAGTCATAAGGAGTCGCTATGGGAGCATTACCCAAGAATAAAATCACTCGAGTAGAGCGAGGCAAGCGCCGCGCCGGTAACCGACCTCAATTAAAAAAGGATGCTAATACAACCGTGCCTTTACACAAACGCACATTTGTAAACAGCTTGCTCGAGTTCGTGGGCCTTAAAACACCTACAGCTAAGAAAAGTTAATTTATCAACTTGTCTTTCTTTGAGTACCCGGTAGGATAAGCCTATGCATGATACAACTGGGTTTATTGATCCTGAATTCATCAGTGACGAAGCGGAAGAGACCATTGTCGAGGAAGAGGAAAAAATCGATCCTCGTCATGAACGTCGAATGACGCTGGTTCAGGCATTGTTTGCTCAGAGTTTCTATGCCGAGCAAGACCAAAGTGAAGCTGATCCCGAAGTCTTGGCAACCATAGCCAGTATCTTGGAGGAAGCACCGACAATTGATGTTGTGTTACAGAAATTTGCGCCAGAAAGACCGCTGAGTGAGATCAATAAAGTTGACCTTGCAATCTTGCGCTTGATTGTGTTTGAATCAAGACATAAGAAGACACCAAAAAAAGTATTGTTAGACGAGGCAGTGGAGTTAGCAAAAGAGTTTGGTACCGACAGTTCGTCCAAGTTTGTAAATGGCGTACTCGGCCAGCTCTTTGCATCAGAAGCACCTATATCTGACGCCCAGGAAAAGAAAGAAACTCTATGACAACCGATACTCTTATCGAGACTACTGAAGATACCTCGACCCTAGCCACACTCCAGGGCTTAATCGCAGAAAATACGGGCTACGAGGCCAATGATATTTTACCTAGCTTTACCTTTGAAGAAGATCTCGGTATGGATATGGAAATAGATTTTCCGATTATCATGAATAAGATCAATCGACACTTTAATATTCGACTTAACCCTCGAGAAGTTGCTCATGAAGTGACGACTATTGAGCAGTTAGTGAGCTTAATTGAAGATGAGGTCGATCTAGGATAAGAAATCAGCACTATGTTGCCTGCGTTTAAAAATAATGATCTCTTAACTAACGCTCTCACTCATCGTAGTGCGCTTAATGAGCATATCTCCAGCTCTGCCGAATCAAATGAACGTCTAGAATTTTTGGGTGATGCCGTCCTAGAGTTAATTACCACTGAGTATTTGTATGCCAATTTTCCTCAAGAACCTGAAGGTGTCCTAACCGCTTACCGCAGTGCATTAGTCAAGACTACTACCTTAGCTGAGTTAGCTCTCGAGCTGGGAGTAGGGCAGATAATGTACATGAGTAAAGGTGAAGAAGCCACCGGGGGCAGGGAAAACACTGGCTTGCTGGCAGATACTTTAGAAGCCATTATTGGCGCACTGTATTTAGATCAAGGATATCAAGTCGTGGTTACCTTTCTGACAGCTACCTTGTTCCCAAAGTTTGAAGCAATCAAGCAACAACGACTTTATAAAGATGCCAAGAGCGAGCTGCAAGAATTAGTCCAGTCACAAGGCTTTGAAACTCCCTTATACGAAGTTCTGCAAGAAGTTGGTCCAGACCATAATAAACAGTTTACGGTGGTAGTCCGGGTAGGTGGTAAAGAAATTGGTGTCGGAAATGGGAAGAGTAAACAACAAGCCCAACAAGCAGCAGCTGCTATCGCACTAGATCAAAGAGCTACTACTTGAGTAAAGACTAGATAAATAGTATACTTCGGACTTCGAGAAAGAAAATACATACTTATGCTCAAAATAAAACTCGCTCGCTTTGGTAAAAAGAAGCAACCTCATTATCGAATTGTAGTTAACGAAGCTAAAGATAAACGTGATGGTCAGTACGTCGCTTTACTTGGCCAATACGCTCCCACCCAAGTCCCTAAGATTTTAAATTTAGATCTCGCTGCCTATAACGAATGGTTAACCAAAGGTGCTCAACCTACCGAAACCGTCGCTGTCCTCGCTAAGCGTGCTGAGTCAGGTACTCCATTTCCTACCCGCGATGCTAAGCCTTCCAAGAAGGTTAAAGCACGTGCTGCAGCTGATGCAGCAGCCGCCAAAGATGCAGCAGTAGCACCTGCGGAGCCAGAAAAAGCTCCTGAGCCTGTCTCAGAACCAGCAGCTGCAGCTGAACCAACAGAAGTTGCTGAGCCAGCAGCTTAATCTGCTACGCTGAGATTGCTGTACATTCTTAGGAAATAAAAAAAGGATCGTCGCCCGCGCTATGAAAAACCTACTCGAATTTCTCCTTATTCACCTTTGTAATCATCCCGAAGATGTTTCGATCACTGAGTCAACTGATGAACGTTTCACTGTCTATACTATTCATGTCAATGAAGAAGATATTGGGCGGGTTATTGGTAAAAACGGCAGCATCATTCAATCAATTAGAAACATTGCTAAAGTACGTGCCATCAAAGAGGGTATTCACGCTCAAGTAGTGCTCGCCGAGTAATCGCCTCACGAATTACTGTAGTACTTCTTCCAGCTCTGGCTGAGATACTCCAAATAAGTCACCTAATCCACCACCCATGATTTGTGCCTGGGTAACTGGTTCTGGTAGTGCAAAGCCTTCCAACTCTCGTAAAATGCCCTGATCCTGAGAAGTTAGTTTAGGTAGTGCCGTCTCAATGGCCGAGCTTACAGTGCGGGTGTAAAAGTACGTCTCCACCGCCAAACTCGCTGTAAAGATGCCTTCCTGGCTAGCTCGATTTTCAGACCCTTTATTGGCCAAACTCAACTTTGTGACAGTGGTAAGTGGGGCAGTATTTTCAATTGACTCGATAAACTGACTAATATTGGCTAGTTCTCCTGATAGGGATAACTCTATCTTCATCGACTCAACGACCGCCGCCGATGGCTGCTGAGTACGACCACTAGTGCGGCCAGAAGGCACTTGGGTAGTGGCTGCCTCGGTCGCAATACTACCGGGAGAGAGCTCTATTCCTTGGAAAGAAACTCGATTACTAGCAGCTGCAGCATTGAGACTGCCCAACAACTCAAGCAGTGGCTTGCGAGACGGCAGTATTAAATTCACACGATTGATTTGGCCGGATGTTTGCGGACTTGTTACGTCTTCTAGCTCCAAAGCCTTCATCCGTAAAGACTCGAGCTTAGTGGTG
>JALYRS010000061.1 GCA_030855135.1 bacterium
TCTAAGAACTCCAACTGACGACGTTACTGTTGAAGTAGGAAGAGAAATTGGAAGGAAATTAGGAGAAATTTTAGTAAATTATCGAAAAATTGCAGGAATTGGACGTGGATTAGCGGCACCTCAAATTGGCATAGCCAAATCAGTTTTTGTCACATATTTAGATGACAAACTTCAAACATATATCAACCCCAAAATCGTAGTGCAATCCGATGAAAAGAACTATTATCGCGAGTTATGTCTAAGTTCTGGGATAATGTGGGCAGACGTAGAGAGGTCTGAAACCATTACAATGGAGTGGTTGGATGAAAGCGAAGAAACGCATTCACAAGAAGTAAATGGATTTATGGCAAGATTGTTCCAACACGAGGAATCGCACTTGAGAGGAAGACCCAATTTAGACGACGCAGTACCAGGAACTATAGAAGTCACAACAAGAGATCCGCTCAAGTAACAACTGAGAAAAAAAAGTTCTTAGCCTGAAGTTGCCTTACGGAATGAGACTGTGATCTAAGGACAGTCGAGTTCCAGACCCAGGTGCTCTGCCGCCAAGCGATCATGCTGAAAGCATGACTCGATGGGCGGTATGAATAAGTCAGGATGTCCAGTGCCCGATCAAGCGAAGTCCTCCAGTCTGTTATCAATTTGAGCGTGACGAGAGTAAATCCTGTACTCTCCGCCAAGATATGAACATACAAGCACTGAATGCCGGCAAAGTCGTTTACATTGAATCAGATCAGATACTTATCAAGAATGAGCAGGATATTCTCGACCTGATCGGGGAAACAGAATTTCAAGATCTAGTTATGCACGACTATAATTTTAAACCTGAGGTCTTTGATCTCAGTACAAAAACATTGAGTTTTGTACTGCAAAAATTAACAAATTACCGAGTACGTTTAGCTATTATCGGAGAGTTCCATTCCTATCCAAGTAAAGTTCTGGCTGATTTTATTCGTGAGAGTAATCGTCAGAATAATTATGTATTTCTCGCTTCTTTAGAGGATGTAAGAAAAACTTGGAGCTTATAATGCCACCTAGCCGCTTCCGCCTCCATTAATTTTTTTGGTTGCAATATCAGCTTGCTATAGTCAGTTAGATTGATAATTTTTACTAAATTTTGATTTTCAGCTTCTTCATTCGCACCTTGGTTCTAGCCGTAAAATCAGACAATGGTTTTAAAGATACTTCGTCAGAAATATCTGCATCATTGTACTCAAATGGATCATCGAGATCCTTAATCAGTGAAACGAGAAAAATCGTAATAAAAACAATAACTATTATATAAAACACATACTCATAAAATGGTTCAGCACTTAGTAATGTAAGTAGTATCAGCAAGAAGAATACAGAGATCTTTGCAATACTATATGATGCTTCATAAAATGGCGTGTCTCTCAGAATATTTGCTTGAATGAGCTGCTTTCGCAAATTATTTTGCTCATTCTTCATTCTTACAATAAAGTTAGCTTGAGTCAGCGGTTCAAATTTTTCTAGATATTTGTTGAAGTCACTAATGTGCATGAGTACTTCTTGGGTATATGCTTTTTTATAAAACCATGCAGTACAAAGTTTTTGAGTTTTGAGCAGATGCTGGACTGCCTCAGTTACTATTGGTTCTTTCTTTTTGCTCAACATTATTTCACACTCATCAAATATCGTCTCAAGAGAAGTAGCCATCCCAGCTGGTAATTTCTCAGCTTCTTTGTAGTCTCTAAGAGTGGAATTCAATAGAAACCCAAGAATAAATATATTCCCACTAATAATAGCTGTAAGTAATGGATTTACTTGCAAAAACTCAATGCCAAAATATTGGAATGTAACTTTAAAAACTCCCACTATAGTACTTACGAGTAAGGCAATTTTTAGATGAGAAAGTTTGCCAAAGCGTTGTTGTAATGATAGTGATTTAAGCATCTGCATGATATTTCTATAAATATTATTTTTAACTGGTCAACAATACAAGCTATTCCGTTAAGCAGTGTTTTACAAATGCTTCATTCAAAGTCGTACCATTATACAATCTCGCCAACAAGAGGCAATGGGTCTCGCATAACGATACCAACTTTAGAGGTGATCTTCAGTATCTGCTTGAGCGTCTTGTTTCGTTTTGTGAATAGTCCTATCCTTATGGTGGGGTGGAGAGTAAACAGTATAAAGCTTCAGTTCATTGTCTGAGGATGCATTAATCACGTTATGTTTAGTACCCGCTGGTACTACGAAGGCATCTCCATCTGAAACTAGATGCTCTTCACCGTTTAAGACGAGCGTACCTTTTCCAGCCTCAACCCGCAAAAATTGATCAACAATTTCGTGGACCTCAACTCCAATGTCTTCGTTTGGCTTAAGAGACATCAAAACTAGTTGAGCATGTTGACCTGTATAAAGTACTTTCCTGAAGTATTCATTTGCTACAGTAAGTTGCTCAATATTACCTAAGTATCCAATCATAGCTTACCTTTCATAGTAGTCGATTCAAAAATAGTATGAACCTTTCTCTCGACAAGGACAAGCTTGAGGTGTTCCGCATTTGACAATCTACCACTCCCCCATTATCATTTAACGATATGGTTGAATATACTCAAAACTTAGATTCAGTTTTTCACTCACTATCAGACCCAATTAGACGCGACATTTTGCATCGGGTAGCGAAGGGTGAGCACTCGGTGACTGAGTTAGTCGCTCAGTATGATATTACTTTTGCTGCAGTTTCAAAGCATCTAAAAGTGCTCCAGAAAGCGAACTTAATTTCCAAACGAAAGGAAGGTAAAAAGCATATGATTCTCCTGGCTCCAAATGCCTTAGAGTCAGCTGACCAGTATTTAGAGCAGTATCGTCAAATGTGGCAAAGTCGTCACGACAAGTTAGCAGTACTACTACAGAAAGAAACTTAATATGGATAAAACAAAAGTGACTAAAGATCTCGAAAACAAGACACTTATTATTGAACGCAGTTTTGATGCACCTAAAGAAAAAGTGTGGCAGGCTTATGCGAATCAAGCCATGTTCGAAATGTGGTGGGGACCAGAAGGCTGGGAAGCAACCACCAAGGTTTTTGACTTCCGACCTGGTGGCACGATTCATTATGGCATGAAGTGTGTAGATAAAAATCAAGTCGAGTGGTTTGGCAAGGAGTCATGGGGTATGATGAAAATTGAGTCTGTTGAGGATGCTTCAAGCTTCACTGCCAAAGATTATTTTTGCAATGCTGAAGGAGAACTAGATTCACAGATGCCAGCTCAACGATTTACCATTGAAGTAATAGAAGAAGCGGGAAAAACTAAGTTGATTACTCAAAGCGTAGTCGAGACAGTAGAACAGCTGGAAGAACTGATTAAGATGGGTATGGTTGAAGGCTTTAACAGTCAACTTAATAAGCTGGAAGTACTTTTAAGAACATAATTCAGAGTACTGCTTCATACTCCCACTACCCATGCGTCTTTAGTATTGTTTATACTTACTAACTAATAAATAGAGTGAAACCAATTATATGCCTAGAGAAAATGATCGTTTTGATGCAACATCTGACTATCGACAAGTAATCGAAAGGACATTAACAAGTCTTTTTCCTCATATTCGGAAAGATGCATCGCCAGCTGATGAATCTGTCAGGCGTTATATAGATCGCGCAGATACTCATGTATCATTTGATTTACCATCTGGTCCCATCAGAAGGGACATAACAGCAGAACTGGTCGGTAGAGCATTAGCACATGGGACTGATCCCCAAGACAGTGCTTTTTCCGCCCATGCTTTTGAACATAAGGTTGCTAGCTCCGTTGTAGAGAGGCTTAGATTACAACTAGATAAGGACCCTACGCAAGTAACTGTGCAGGTACAACAAGGTGTATTTGAAACCGGTAATCCCGCCACATACACTACCTATCAAAAATATGTTGTTAAAGCTCTACCAGTTGAAAGAAATATTGTCAGACCTTTATTTGCTGAAGTTGGTGAGCAATTGGGCAAAATCTTACAAGATAATATCAAAAGACCAGACTTTGCAAATAGTGCTAGTAAAAAAGCGATAACTCAACTTGCCAGAGAAATTGGTGTGGACTTTGCCGTATTGGTGGCCATCAGTGCTGGAGTACAGCCTGATCGAGTTATGGAGATTTTCAACGATCCAAATCTCCGTAAAGATTTACCAAAAAGACCAACTGGCAGTCGTGGCGATGATCTGCCCACCATGCGGCGGCTCTATCATACTTTATGGCCTACTGCCCAACATCTGACCTATGATAGTGAAAATCTAGGCTCTGCTATGGAGACAGCAGCTATGAAAAATGAGTGGGGACATGCTGCTCCAGATTTTATGGGTCAATTAGCTTTCCCTTATCAAGTGTCTTCACTGGCGGTCTTGGGAGGTGCAGACTTTGTAGCAGCACGCATTGCCAGTCAAAAAAGCCTACGCTTCCTTAATCCAGCCAGACAAGATTTCTTTGAAAATCATACTCGTGCTACATCACAATTGATCACAGCGTATAATACGTACGAAAGAATTGGTGGAAACAATCTAGTGAAACCAGATAGTATTAAGCAGTTTATTGCGGATAGATCGTAATCACCACAACTCTAGATGTCGGAAAAAATTAGACCGCATGTGCACACAATGTACGATGCGCTACGGAATGTTGATACCGAGGTTGTATCTACCGAAGGTTTTGTTGAATATTTAAGGGATCGCTTCTGCCTTGGTATGGGCTCAGAAGCAATTGTACTTGCGGTGTCAGCTACTCCGACCCAGAGAAGATTCACTGAAGGTGACGAGATATCCAGCAATATAATTAGAGTACCCTTTTTCAGTCATCTTGGTCGTGATAACACTCTGGAACTTCTCCTAGACTATAAATCACAGCTAGTGAAACAACACCATCAATCTGAATGGCAAATAGTATATCAACGAATCATCAAGATGACTAATGCTGAGTACCAGGCAAAAGTCCAGGAGAGTACTATAAACTTATTACATCATGTGGCATCGGCTAATGCACAGTATCGGCGGAATCCTGGTACCACTATCCCCATTAACCATATTGTCTGCTTAGATTCTCCTGAACAGCCTGTAGCAACGTATGAAAAATTATTACAGGGCTATAAACCGCTTTTTGACAGTGAGATCAGACCTCTAGAGCAGGAAATCCTAGCCGCTGGAGGAGAAATTGCCCCAAGTAATGTCTTCTTGAATGTATCGCCATATGAATTTGAAGGTCAGTTACTCTATCTGCATGCCTTTCATTTGATTGACCTTGTTCGTTTTGTTCCTTCTGATGAAAGTGAGCATGTTGAACAAATTGTTTCAGACTGAGATGACGCTGTATTGATATATGTATTAGTGGGGATAATTATTAGTAGCACATGGTAGTATTACATAAGGATAATTAACTATGCAAAAAATTAAAATTGAACAACATAGTATGACTGGCGGAGCTTGGTTTGTGGGCTGGCTATTTACGGTAGGGATTTTAGATCTGAGTTTCTGGCCTGGCTTACTGGGTATTATTGTATGGCCATACTACATAGGTCGGGCGCTGACACATCTGATGTAGTAGTTGTCTCACTAAAAATAATTAGCTAACCAG
>JALYRS010000020.1 GCA_030855135.1 bacterium
GCCATATACTTACTCGCTTCCTAACTGACTACTGTGAGGATGATCAGTACCGGCATAGATCTTTAAGCGAGCCATGCGATGCTGACGTAGTTTATTCTTAGGTATCATATTATAAACTGCCTTCTCGATAACGAGTTCAGGATGCTTTTCTTGTTGTTCATCAAAGGTTCTCTGTGATAAACCACCTGGGTAACCAGAGTATGAGTAGTAGATCTTATCCGCACCCTTATTACCCGTCACTTTTACTTCTGCTGCATTGATTACTACCACATAATCACCACCATCCATGTGCGGCGTAAAGGTTGGTTTGTGTTTACCGATGAGCTTAGTTGCTATCTCAGTTGCCACCCGACCAAGGACCTTACCTTTGACATCAATAATATGCCACTCCCGAGTGATCTCGGCTGTTTTTTGCATGTATGTAGTATATTTCTGCATGGCTTATTTCTTTACAACTTTCTTAGCTTTACTTGGCTTTGCTTCTTTAGCTGGAGCAACTTTTTTGGTCGATTCTTTCGTGACTTTGGTTTTCTTTGTTTTTGTAGCAGTGGTAGCTGCTTCAGTTTTTAAAGCTGCATATGAGATACCACTTTTGAATGTGCCCAAACGTTCTGGCTTGGTCATCAGTGAAATCTTCACCATCTCTGAGTTATCACCTCGTCGTTGTCCGGCTGGTGCCATCGTGGTGAAGCCTGAGATACGGTCGGCCATTGCTGGAGCAATGCGCTCGGTAATGGTGTTGACGGCTGCTCGGGTGCCGAAGAAGGCGTGCAAAGTACGTCGGCTAGCAACAGAGTTATCCTGTGCTTTATGAATCAAGCGGTCAGCAACTCGTTGCAGCTCTTTGGCTTTGGTCTTAGTGGTTGTCATCTCACCTCGTTCGATTAAGGCCAACACCAAGCTTTTTAATAAAGCTTTGCGGCCTTTGGTGTCACGACTGAAATGGGTTCCGGCAACTCTATGTCTCATACAATTATTACTCGCCTAAAGTAACTCCTTTTTTCATCAGTGCTTCATTGATTACGTCGACACTCTTTTCCCCTAAGTTCTTGACCTTAGCAATAGTTTGCTTTGGTGCACCCTGTAGATCTCCCACAGTCTTGAATCCACCTTTACGTAAGGCATTGGCAATTCTGGTTGGTAAATCTAACTCTTCAACTGTCAAACGTAAGGCTTCAGCTTCTTCTGGACTCAAGTTGGTCTCTTCAGGTGCTTCTACTGGCACTGTAGGACTAACCAATTGGGAGAATTGTCTGGTTAAGATTTGTGCAGATTGCTGCATCGCGTCTTTTGGACTAATACTACCGTCAGTCTGAATATCTAAAATTAATTTATCGTAGTCAGTCTTGCGGCCAACACGAGTGGCTTCGACACGATATGAAACTTTAATAACAGGCGAGAATAATGAGTCAACCGGAATTTCACCTAAACTGTTTGATTTACGCTCTGTTGCCATTACGTAACCCATACCAGACTCAGCTGTCATCTCGACCACTAAAGATTTACCTTTAGCTAAACTGGCAATGTGAAGATCTGGATTAACTACCGTGTAACCGCCCTCAACTTGTACTTGTGCGGC
Source organism: bacterium (assembly GCA_030855135.1). Lineage (GTDB taxonomy): Bacteria > Patescibacteriota > Microgenomatia > UBA1400 > PJMF01 > JALYRS01. The sequence goes on from JALYRS010000020.1 coordinate 1,580, forward strand.
TGTTACTTCATTTGGACCAGTAGCTTCTAAACGAAGGGTAGCAGTGCCACCGATGCTTGAAGCTAATCTGATTTGGCGGAGGTTAAGAATTAACTCTAACACGTCTTCAGATAAGCCGTCTAAAGTACTGTATTGGTGATCTACTCCTTGAATTCTCACCGACGTAATGGCTACTCCTGGTAACGAAGTCAATAAAACACGGCGTAATGAGTTACCAAGAGTATGGCCGTAGCCTTGCTCTAATGGTTCAATTACCAAACTCGATTGAGTAGGTGTGTCACCAATTTCCATCACTTGAAAACTGGGATTGAATGTTGGGTACTGTGTAACGTCTTGCATATTTTTCCTGCTCCTTGTTTCTCCTCCCCTGAGTTTCCAGGGAATCTGTAACTGGGCTACTTATTATCTACTATAAAACTCCACAATTAATTGTTCCTCAAAGTTCTCTTTGATGTCTTCACGTTGAGGTAAGCGGATGACATGGCCAATTGTTTGCTTGCGTTCAATCCAAGCTGGTAACTGGACGTCTTCTTCTTTTAGTAAAAGTTCCACCACTGGAATAGCGGCACCGGTTGGCTTTAAAACGATTATATCCTCTACATTCACTTTGTATGAAGGGATACCCATTTTTTTGTTATTAACTAAGACATGGCCGTGATTGACCATTTGACGAGCTGCCGCGCGAGTTGGTGCCCAACCCATGCGGTACACTACGTTGTCTAAGCGTCGTTCAAGTAATGATAACAAAGCAGCGCCAGTGGCGGTAGGATTTTTACTGGCCATTTCATATAAACGACGTAACTGCTTCTCCAATACGCCATACGTGAACTTCAACTTTTGTTTTTCTTTAAGCTGCAGACCATAGTCTGATAATTTGCGACGACCTTTTGCACCATGTTGACCTGGTCGTAAGGTTAATCGCTTTGCAACTTTTAATGAGTTGGTCTTGAGACCAATGTCTTCACCAACTTTACGAGCTAATTTATTTTTTGGACCAATATATCGTGCCATAAGTTACCTATTATCTATTATGCTTTGCTTTTCTTGGTTTAGTACCATTATGTGGAATTGGAGTCATATCTGCGATCATACCAATTCTCATACCTTGGGCTCTTAAAACGCGTAAAGCTACATCTCGACCAGGACCAGGACCTTTAATATAGACGTCCATTTGATGCATACCAAATTGTTTAGCTTTGGAAATAGCATTTTCCACGGTAATAGTAGCGGCGTAAGGAGTTGATTTACGTGAACCGGTAAAACCAGATTCCCCAGTGGTTGACCAACATAATACATTACCAGCATCATCAGTGATGCTAGCCAAAGTACTATTAAATGTTGCAGTTACGTATAATCTACCTTTAGCTACCGTACGAGTTGGGGCTTTTCGAGTAGATGCTGATGATTTTGCTTGAGCCATAGTTTGTAATTTCCGATTTACTTAGTCTTTGCTGAGTCTAACTTTGCTGCTGTTTCTTTTGTCATAGAGCCAATTGTGCGTTTAGCGCCTCTTTTGGTACGAGCGTTTGAGCGAGTTCGTTGACCTCGTGATGGTAAGCCGGCTGCGTGTCTAGAACCACGATATGCTTTAATATGCTTCAGACGATCAATATTTTCGTTGACCATTCTTCGTAAGCTTCCTTCAACAGCAAATTTCTCTAAAATTCTCTGGATTCTGTTAACTTCATCAGCTGTTAAGTCTCGAGCTCTTTTTTCACGATCAACTTGAGAATCTCTCAACACATCATCAGCAATTTTTGGTCCAACACCATAAATATAGCGTAATGCTATAAATAATTTTTTATGATCTGGAATGTCGATACCGGCGATACGAGGCATAATTTCCTATTTAGTTAACCTTGACGTTGCTTGTGCTTTGGGTTTGAGCAAACAACTCTGAGCACACCTCTGCGCTTGATAAGCTTGCAGTTGATGCACATAGTTTTAATAGATGATTTTACTTTCATAACATTACCCAAAAAGCCTAGGTTTGAAATATACCTCAAGATACCAGATTCAACAAGTCTTAAAATGACTGCGAAGGCTTTTTTGCTGCTCTATAGGTTATTTTCGCCTTTTCGAGGTCATATTTAGAGACATAGCCTTTAACTTCATCACCTGGTAGGACTCTGATACGGTACAAACGCATTTTACCGGCTAAAGTAGCCAATAAAGTTCGACCAACCATCTGAGGCACGTTACTGTTTGTAACATTGACTCGAAACATGGTATTAGGTAGTGTTTCTTGGACAATGCCTTCAATATCAAAGAGATCGTCTCTAGTATTTTTGCCTGAACCAAGGTCTTCTTGACGTCTGGCTTTAGCGGCTCGTTTGTGTTCTTGTACTTTTCCCATAATTATAGGTCAATTATACCAAAAAGAGATGATAATTGCCACTCCCATCAAGCAGTAACTGTTGTTAGTATTTCTGGCCACTCAGTTCCTACTAGTACTGTTTCTTCGAACATACCGGAAAGTGAGCCATCTTTTGTCGTGTAGGTCCAGCCATCATCATCAAGCACTAGTTCTGGTTCGCCCATAGTGTACATAATCTCGATGGCGAGGGTAGTTCCCGGCTGAAGTACCCAACGTTTATCACTTTTCTGGGCTACGCACGGTACTGGTCTACCATGTAACTGAGTACCAATCTCATGACCGGTCAACTGATACACGCAGCCAAAGCCATGTCGTTCTACCACCTTTTGCATGGCTCTACTAATTTCATAGACTGTGTTACCTGGGTATGCTTCGGCTATCGCTTTAGCCAATGACCGCCTGCCTACTTCTAGAAACTCCTTGGTTTTTGCGGGAACCCCACCAACTGCAACTGTATCACTAGTATCTAGATGATAACCATCCCAGATCAGGCCTACATCGATAGTGATAATGTCTCCATCACTAACAACTTTGCCTTGAGGAATCCCATGGCAAACGCCTGCGTTTTTAGTAATACATGTTGCCCAGTGGTAGCCAGTAACCGTGGAGAAGCTTGGCTTAGCCCCAGCTGCTTTAATCAAACGCTGTGCTTCTGCTTCTATTTCTTCAAATGAAGTACCGGATTTGGTGAAGTGTATGAGTTCTTGGCGGATGCTGGCAAGTTTTTTGCCACCTACCCGCATGGCCGTTATTTTGGCTGTATCCATACTTAGGCTTGCAGGTGCTTCATGATTTCTTGGAAGACTTCCTCGACTTCCAACTCACCATCAACTTTAAGTAATTTATTTTTCTCACGATAGAATCCAATCACTGGCTCTGTTTTTTCGTGGAATAGCTCAATTCGTTTGCGAATAGCTTGGAGATTTTCATCCTCACGATCACTCACACGGCCCGAGATTCGCCACAGTGCTTCTTTATCTGAAACATCAATAAAGATAACTCTCTCTGCTCCACCATCAAAAGCTTCTGCTTGGGGCACAGTTCGAGGAAAGCCATCTAAGATATAGCCATCTTTGTACTCAGGACGTTTCAGGTAGGTATCAATGATTTCCAGTGTTACATCGTCGGGAACTAGCGCACCAGCATTGAGTGTTTCTTTGAGAAAACGACCTAACTTACCTTTATCTTTAGTCATCTCACGAAAAATATGACCTGAAGATAGATATGGAATACCCAGCTCAGTAGATAACATGTTACCTTGTGTTGACTTGCCAGCACCTTGGATACCAATTAACACTAATTTCATTTCACTCCTTTTATAAGTATTGCTCGTAGTTTTGGCCTACGGTCATGCCCTGCACTTGTTTAGCTGTTTCTAGTATTACCGATACCACAATCAGAACACTGGTTCCCCCAATCGCTAGCGATTGAATACCCGTGGCAGCTTGTGCCAAGGAAGGCAAGATAGCAATCATACCTAAAAACAATGCTCCTACAATAGTGATTCTACTTACTACGAACTGCAGATGTTTTTTTGTAGGTCCACCTGGACGGATACCAGGTACAAAAGCGCCACTCTTCTTAAGTTCATCTGCGATGTCACCGGCGTTAAAAAAGATCATCGATGACACAATAGTGAAGACAACGACGATTAAGAAATAGAGTGTCACATAGACAGGCGAAGTGGGAAGAAACCACAAGGAAATTCGCTGACCCCAATCGGTCAATGCTGGGATACCTGACGTTAACATCAAACGAGCTAGAAATGGTGGCGCAATCATGATGGTCAAGGCAAAAATGATCGGTAAGACACCGGTCACATTTACTTTAATGGGTAGGTGAGTACTTTGACCGCCAATCATCTTGCTGCCGCGAACACGTTTTGCATACTGAATCTGCACTTTTCGCACTGCTTCATTCATGAACACAACCAAGGCGATAACCGCTAAGAAAACTGCTGCCGAAGCGCTCAAAGTCAGCACCTGCTGACTGCTTGTCACAGCCGCTAGCTGAGCAATACCGGCCGGTAACTGACTGACAATACCGGCTAATAATACCATTGAGATACCATTGCCAATACCATACTCAGTCACTAACTCCCCTAGCCACATGAGGATCATCGATCCAGCCACCAAGGTAGCAATCAGTACGATCACCGAAAAAGGATCGATCGTCTGCAGCAGATTGGCACTTCGAAGTAGGGTCAAGACTGTTAAGCTTTGGACTACGGCTAAGGGCACGGCAATTAATCGCGTGTACTGATTGATTCGTTCTCTACCAGACTCCCCATCTTTCTGTAATTCTTTAAGATTAGGAAAGACCATCGTCGCCAACTGCATCACAATCGAGGCAGTGATATATGGGTTAATACCCACAGCAACAATAGAAAAGTTAGCCAAAGTACCGCCAGAAAAGATATTCAACAGGCTCAAAAATTGACTCGAATCAAAAAGAGTTCGTAACTGAGTGACATCAACACCAGGAACTGGGATGTGAGCAAGTAAGCGGAATACTAAAAAAACACCCAGCGTAAAAAGAAATTTTTGACGAACTTCTTTAGTACTGCTTAGGTTTCGCAGTCGATTGAAGAATTGTTTCACAGACTTGCGTCCTTATTAGACAACACTGCCGCCGGCCTTTTCGACAGCCAAGCGTGCAGCTTTAGATATTGGTAAACCTTGGATAGTAATAGCTTTGACTAAACTACCCGTAGCAATCACTTTAGCTTTTTTGAAGCGAGAGTCAATCACCTTTTCCAATTTTAGTGTTTCTAGTGTAATCACACTTGATGACATTTTTGAGAGATCATTTAAAGTAACCTCAGCTGAAGGTCGCACCACGTTAAATCTACCTTTACCACGTAGCATCGGCATACGCTTAATTAATGGTAATTGACCGCCTTCAAACCATAAAGGAATCTTGGCGCCCACACGAGATTTCTGTCCCTTAGAACCATGAGTGGAAGTGTGACTACCTTTGCCTGAGCCATAACCACGACCCACACGTTTTTTCTGTTTATCGGTTATTTTGGTTAATTCGTGTAACAATGACATAGTTCTTATTCTGCCTTTTTAACAGTTTTCTTAGGTGCAGTGGCTGGCTTTTTGGCTGCTGGTTTCTTTGCTACTGGTTTTTTAGTTACTGGTTTTTTTTCTGGTTTTGCAGGAGACTTTGCTTCTGCTTGATGCTTGTGCTCAGCCGTTTCTTTAGCATGCTTTTGTTGCTCAGCAACTTTAAGTTCTTCCTCTGACTCGATCTCAGCAATAGATTTTAACTTAATACCTTTAAGTTCGACAATACTTTGAATTTTCTTTAAGGCTTCAAAAGTAGCATACACATTGGAAGCTTGGTTGTTAGTACCTAAAATTTTACTAGAAATATCTCTAACACCTGCTGCTTCTACCACTGCTCGCACTGGACCACCGGCAATAACACCTGATCCGCGGGGAGCTGGCTTAAGCATAATACTAGCGGCACCTTCTTTTACGGTAATAGCAAAAGGAATAGTTGTACCATTAAGTGGGACACTAATCATTTTTTTCTTGGCTTTTTTGATACCTTTTTTCATGGCAGACAATACATCGCCAGCTTTACCTAAGCCGACACCCACTCGACCTTTACGATCACCAACTACCATTAAGATGGAAAACCCCATCTTGTTACCACCCTTTGTCTTTTTCGAGACGCGAGAAATTTGAATGACCTTTTCATCAAATTCAGAAGGGGTTGAGCCTTGATTATTCTTTCTGTATTCAGCCATGATATCTACTCCTGTTAAACTTGGATTTTTCCGTCTCGTAGAGCTTCAGCAATTGCCTTAACCCGACCGTGATATTTATATGAACCTCGGTCAAATACGACCGCAGTGATTTTTTGTGCTTGTAACTGTGTCACAATAGCTTCAGCCGCTTTTACTGCCGCTGTCATCTTGGTAAAGCTTTCTTTGGCGTTGGCTTTCCCGACAGATGGACTACTAGCTGAACAAAGTGTTTTGGCTGCTACGTCGTCAATGACCTGGAGGTAGGTGTTCTTGTTTGAACGGAACACGGTTAAGCGTGGACGCTCTGCAGTACCATGAAGCTTCGAACGAACTCGCAGTTTTCTTTTAGTTGCTAATGATGGGCGATGGTTAATTTCTGGCATAGACGTTAAGCAGCAGCTTTCCCTTGTTTACGACGGACAACTTCATCTTCGTAACGAATACCTTTACCTTTGTAAGGCTCCGGTGGTCGAACTGCACGAATATTTGCCGCCATTTGACCGACTTGATGCTTATCAATACCCTCTACATGAACGGTGTCTGTACCTTCCAAACTCAATTTGATGCCTGTAGCTGCCTCGATCTCGACAGGATGTGAGTAACCAACAGCTAAGCTCAAGCCTTGACCTTTTTGGGTAGCTCTATACCCAGTACCCACTAACTTCAATGTTTTCTTGAATCCCGTGCTAACACCGAGAATATGGTTGTTTAGCAAGCTTCGCAGCAAACCATGTAAAGCTTTCAACTGCTTCTCGTCTGATTTTCTCGTTACATGTACAGACTCGGGTGTGATCTCAACTACTAGTCCTTTAAATAAAGGAGCACGCAACTCACCTTTTGTGCCTTTTACGATCACTTCATAGCCCTCCACTGAAACAGTGACGCCTGAAGGAATGCTAATGATTTTGTTACCTATTCTTGACATAGTATTACCAAATTTGACAAATAAGTTCTCCACCAATATTTTGTTTTCTAGCTTCTTTATCTGTAACTATACCCTTACTGGTCGAGACGATGGTGACACCGTAGCCACCGAGTGAGCGAGGGATTTGACTGGCTGATGAGTACATTCTTCTTCCTGGCTTAGATAGTCTTCGTACATCAGTAATAGCAGGTGCTTTACCAGAGTACTTTAACTTAATTATCAAAGCTGGCTTGATACTATCTGCCTTAACAGATACTTTTTCGATATAGCCTTCACGCTGCAGAATCTCTGCAATAGCGGCTTTGACTTTTGAATGTGGCATCTCAACTTCATAATGTGAAGCCAAGAGCGCATTCTTTATTCGGATGATCATGTCTGCAATTGGGTCGGTCATAGTTATTTACTGGCCTTCACTACTCCAGGTAACTCACCCTTTGAGGCTAGTTCCCTGAACGTTAATCTACTTAAACCAAAGAAACGCATATATCCGCGTGGCCGGCCTGTTATTTTACATCGATTCTCTCCTCGAGTCGACACGCGATTTGTTTTGTTCTCGCCACTAGCAATTAGCGCATCACGACGAGCGTTATTGAGCTTTGCTTTTGCGATTTTTGATTTTTTAGCCATTTGTCTTCTCCTTAGCGAAAGGGACGCCTAGTAATTCCAACATTCTTCTTGATCTGTCTTCATTTGAGTTTTGAGTCACGAAGGTTAACTGCAATCCTCGGCTACGCTCGATCTGGTCATACACGATCTCTGGAAAGACGATCTGTTCGTGTAAGCCTAAGTTATAGTTTCCTTTTTGATCAAAAGCAGTACGTGATACGCCTTGAAAGTCTTTAACTCGAGGAAGAGTTACTGCAATCAGCTTATCTAAGAAGTCCCACATTCTCTCACCACGAAGGGTAACCATTACACCTAGCGGATCACCTTCACGCAGTTTAAAGCCAGCAATTGATTTTCTAGCCTTAGTTACTTGTGGCTGTTGACCAGCAATAGCTCTGAACTGAACTACAATATTGGCAATCACATCTTTACGAGCACGAGGATCGGTAGGATCTGTGACACCCATATTGAGCACAATCTTTTTGAGCTTAGGTAAAGCAAAGGTTGTAGTAGCATCCAGTTCCTTCATCAGAACGGGTACTACTTCTTCCAGATATTTTTGTTGTAGTCGATTCATATATTATTTCTTAGGCTCTGGCACTTCTGCACCGGTCTTTCGGAACACTCGAACTTTATTACCATCTTTCAGCACTTTATAGCCAATTCTGTCAGGCTTACCATCATTATTAATGATAGCCACACTGGCAGTGTGTAGTGGTCGAGGTAACGTTAGTTTTTCACCTGGACGATCACCAATTGGTTTGCGATGTTTTACGTACATGTTTACACCTTCAACAATGACTCGTTCTTGGCGCGGCAGCACTTTGATAATGGTGGCTTTTTTGCCTTTATCCTTGCCTGCTGTGACTTGTACTTGATCGCCTGCTTTAAATTTCATTACAATACCTCTGGTGCGAGACTAGCAATTTTTGCAAAGCCTCGATCTTTTACTTCTCTAGCAACCGGTCCGAAGACACGAGTGCCAACTGGATTAGGATTACTTCGTGACTCAACGATGACAGCGGCATTGTCGTCGAAACGAACATACTCACCTGTGTCACGTCGTTGTTCTTTACGGGTTCTAATAATAACTGCCTTAACTTTTTCACCACGTTTTAACGTGCCTTTTGTATCAGCTAAGATAACTGATGCACTGACAATATCGCCCACGTGACCAAACCTGCGGCGAGAACCACCATGCACTTGAATCACCCGAATTTGTCGGGCGCCACTGTTATCTGCTACTTGCAGAACACTTCTTAATTGAATCATTGCAAGTTCTCCACTTTAGCAGTAATTACGAAGTGTTTTGTCTTACTAATTGGTCGACTCTCTTGAATCATCACTGCATCACCCTCTTTGAGCTCCATGTTTTCATAATGACAGGCGTATTTCTTACTACGCTTGACATACTTTTTATAGAGCGGATGCTGCCAACTTCGAACTACTTCAACCGCTGCGGTGTTGGTAGCTTTGAGCGAAGTGATAGTTCCTTGTAATACCTTCATATAATTCCTTAAGCAGCTACCTTCAACAATCTCTGCTGATGTAAAACTGTTTTAATGCGAGCAATATCGTCCTTCACTACTGAGATCCGTCGTGGATTACTCAGACGGCCAGTTGGTTTTTCTAACCGCAGTTTACTCAACTCCACCTGCAACTCCTGTAACTGAGCTTGTAGCTCAGAGGAACTCTTGGTAGGTAGTGCTGTTATATCGTTTCGTTTCATTACTATTTTACTTTGCTATAAATGTCGTTTTAACTGCTAACTTGTGTGCTGCTTTAGTCAATGCACTTTTTGCCACTTCTTCGGTGACACCACTGATCTCGAATAAGACGGTGCCTGGTTTGATCACGGCAACATAGTGATCAATATCACCTTTACCAGAGCCCATTTTGACACCTACTGGCTTGAGCGTCACACTTTTGTGTGGGAATACTCGTAACCAATAGCGACCGGCTCTTTTAGTGGCGTAGGTAATTTTTTTACGAGCTGCTTCTATCTGACGAGCAGATAACCAGCCCATAGTTGTAGCTTTTAAGCCAAAATCACCGAACTCCAAAGTATTGCCATTAGTTGCAACACCTCGGTTCTTGCCTCTAAATTGTTTGCGGTATTTGCTCTTTTTAGGTTGTAACATGATTAGACTACGTCCCCACGATAAATCCACACTTTGATACCCACATAACCAGAACGTGTCCGCGCCGGTGCATGGAAGTAATCAATGTTAGCTCTTAATGTTTGTGTTGGAACTTTACCTTCAAAAGATTTCTCTGAACGTGCAATTTCCGCGCCGCCTATTCTACCAGATAAAGTGATCTTTACACCACCAGCACCTGCGTTCATGACTTTTTCCATAGCTTGTGAGATAGCACGTCGATGTGGATAACGCTTGATTAGTTGATCAGCAATGCGCTCGGCCACTAACTTGGCACTTAAATCTGGCTTCTTCACCTCTTCAACTTTTAGCTCAACACGTACTTTATTCTTGGCTTCTTTGGCTGTGTTGAGAATCTTCTCAACGCCTTTTTTGACTACTTCTAAGTTGGAACCACCCTTACCAATAACTACACCTGGACGAGCCACGTAGAGAATAACCTTGATGGCGGTGATTGAACGCTCGATATCTACCTCAACTACGCCGGCATTACCGAGTGCTTTATAAATGTACTCACGTACATGGTAGTCCTCGAGTAAAGTATCCGCATATTTATCTGCTGTGGCAAACCACTTGGATTTCCAAGTGAAGGTATTGCCGAGTCTGAAGCTGATTGGATTAACTTTTTGTCCCATATTAGTGTAATTCGAGTTACTTAGTACTCTTAGTTACCTTCTTTGCAGTAGTTTTCTTAACTGGTTTCTTAGCTTCTACGGATGGTGCTGCAGCTGAGACGACTTCTTTTTTATCGGCTACAGCTTTTTCTGCGGTTGCTTCTTTAGCTTCTCGGGTCTTTAAGCTTACCGTAATGTGACTACTTCTTTTCTTGATGTCATGAGCTCTACCCTTACTAGCGGCGCGGTAACGACGTTGGCGAGTACCCTCATTGACTGTAATACTATTTAATTCGAGCTCCTCAAACTTTAAGCCATGATTGTTTAAAGCATTTGCGATAGCCTGTTTTAACACCTTAAGCACTGGCATGGTTGCCCGTCGCTCGATGATAGCTAATTGACGAATAGCTTGATCTAGTGGTAAGTTTTTGACAGTATTAGCCACTAAACGAACTTTGCGAGGTGTTTGGCGAGTGTTTTTCTGAGTTGCTGTAATAATCATGATTAATTTCTGTTTAGGTCTTAGCTAACACACGCTTGACGATCTTACCGTGACCTCTAAAGGTTCTGGTTGGTGAAAACTCACCTAGCTTATGACCAACCATCGCTTCGTTAACAAATACTTCAATAAACTTTCTACCTTGATGCACCATAAATGTATGTCCAACAAAATCTGGTGTGATCACACAAGCTCGACTCCAAGTTTTAATTGGGTCTTTGACGCCGGTTGATTTTTGTTTCATGACCTTTTCTAGTACCCGTGGGTCAATAAAAGGTCCTTTTTTACTTGATCTAGACATACGTATTAAGCCTTACTTCGTCTATCCTTAACTATATATTTACCACTCGATTTTCGTTTGTTTCTCGTCTTAGTACCCAAAGCGTGTTTGCCCCATGGAGTCTTAGGATGAGTTAAACCAATTCCACTACGACCTTCACCACCACCATGTGGGTGACTGCCTGGATGTTGAGCTGTACCACGAACAGTTGGGCGGATACCCATTAAACGTCTGCGACCGGCTTTTCCAATCTTTTGGTTTTTCCAATCTTGATTTCCAACCTGGCCGATTGTAGCTAAACACTCGGCATTAATCAATCTGATCTCTTTGGATGGCAACATCACTGAGACATACTTGCCATCTTTTGATTGAATAGCAGCTGCTGTACCCGCACCACGTACTAACTGAGCGCCTTTGCCCGCGGTCAACTCCACGTTGTGGATAGGTGTACCAATGGGAATCAAGCGGAGTGGCAAAGCGTTACCTACTTTAATGTCTGAAGCTTCACCAGACATCACCGTATCATCAATGTTTAAGCCTTCTGGAGCCAGCATATAGCGTTTTTCACCATCTTTATAGATGATAAGTGCAATATTAGCACTGCGCATTGGATCGTACTCAATCCGATCGACACGACCTGGAATATCTAACTTAGAGCGTTTCCAGTCGATAACTCTGATTCGTTTCTTGACACCACCACCTCGATGACGAACAGTGATATGACCTTTAAAGCCACGGCCTTTTCGTTTGGTGTGTCCAGACAGTAAAAGTGACTTCTCTGGTTTGCCATCGTGTAAGTGACTACGATCAACCACGATTTGATGTCGTTGACCAGGGGTAGTTGGTTTGCGTTGTTTCAACATACTATCTTTATGCTTTTTCGGCCTCACCGAGATCGAATAAGGCAATATTTTGACCTGCTTTTAATGTCACAATCGCTTTTTTAACCCGAGCATTCATTGACTTAAGTCTCTTCTTGCCAGTAGGTTTTAATTCATTGTGACCCATAATGGTATTAACTGAAGTAACGTTAACTTTGTAGAGTTCTTCAACGGCTTGCTTAACCTGCTCTTTTGAAGAGTTGCGACTCACCTCAAAGGTGAATGAGTTGCGTGTCTGAGCCAACTGCATTGATTTCTCGGTGATAACTGGTCGAACTAAAACGTATACATTCATAGATTATTTCTCAGTCTTCTTCGCCACTTTTTTAGCAGGCTTAGCTTTGGCTAGTGGTTTCTCCACCACAGACTTAGTGACTTTTGGTTTGACTACTTTTGCTACTTTAGACTTAGGTGTTACTACTTTTTTCTCACCAAGTAAACGGTTTTCTAAGGCAGTTATAGCTGATTCGGTGTACAAGATTTTGTTTGCTTGGACAACTTCTAGGGCTGAAATTCTCTCAGCACTGGCGACTGTCACATTCTTGATATTTTTCAGCGCACGAATATTAGCGGACTCAGCAGCGGCAATCACTACTAAGATTACTGCTTTTTTCTCATCACTCTTGAGTAACTCAACCATGTCTTTTGTCTTGGTTGCAGTGATGTCGTTGATTAAGGCACTTTTTTCGGCTTGTGCAGATAAAGCACTAATTAAAGCACCACGCTTCATGACTGGGCTGAGTGAGAGCAACCAGTTCTGTGTGCCGTCTGGTCCATGAGAGATACCACCACCGACAAAGATGTTAGGTGTACGTGCACCGTGACGAGCATTACCGGTGCCTTTTTGCTTGAACCATTTTTGCTTGCGTCGCGCGACTTCAGCTCGAGTTTTAACTTTACTAGTTCCTTGACGAGCGCATGATAGATACACTCTAATTGCTTGAGCTAACAATACTTTGTTAACTGGTGCACCAAATAACTGGTCATTAACTGCTTGAGTGGAGGTCTTAGTGGTAGTGATGAGTGAAAATTCCATATAAGTCTTTAAGCTTCTACCTCGACTGGTACTTCAGCTGGTGCTTCAACGGGAGCTGGTGATTCAGCTACACCTGATGCTTTGAGATCTAAGGTAATATCTTTTTTGTCACCAGTTTTACTAATTCTCACCATTGAAGTGGTAAAACCTGGTACTGGGCCGCTCAGCCAAACTTCTTGGTTGGCCGCATCGATATGAATGACAACAATACCTTTAACGGTTTGAGTTTCGTCACCATAATGACCTGGCATTCGCTTGCCCTTCCAAACTCTACCTGGAGTACTACGCTGACCAATCGAACCAACAGCGCGGGCACGATCTGATTGACCGTGAGTAGCTGGACCACCTGAGAAGTTGTGGCGCTTCATAGCACCGGCGAAACCCCGACCTTTAGTAGTACCTTGGACATGAACAACGTCACCAACTTCAAGTAAAGTGCTTGGAGCTAACACATCACCTACAGCAAAGGCTTGATCTTGCGCATCAATTTCAACTTGAGTAAAAGCAGTAGCACCAGAAGAAAAACCACCCTTGGTAAGCTGTACTCTGAGTGGTTTGTCCATGTTTTTTAGCTTTTTTGAGCCGGTTGCGACATTGAGTTTAAAGGCGGTAGGGGTATCAGTGCCGTTAGCAACTGGCTCTACTGCCATGATCTTACTCAAGTCAAACTTACAGCGAGTAACCGCCACACGTTTACCAGACGTGGTCCAGGCTTGAGTCATGCCCAATTTTGTAGCAAAGACAGCGGTTGACATATACAATTTCTTTAACTTTCAGATTTATTGTTGGTTGATCCGTTTCCGGATCAGTTATTACATTTTAATTTGAATATCAACACCAGCAGGAAGATTCAAATGCATTAATGAATCAATAGTTTTTCCGGTTGGGTTAACAATATCAATCAAGCGCTTGTGAGTTCTAATCACAAAGTGCTCTTGGGCATTTTTATCAGTATGTGGTGAGGTTAAGACAGTAAACCATTTACGATGAGTAGGTAAAGGTACCGGTCCAACGATCTTCGCCCCAGTAGATAAAGCTGTTTCTAAAATTTTACGACTGGCTTCGTCTAGCACGCGATGATCGTACGCTTTTAAGCGAACTCTAATTTTCATCGCAGCTGGTGTGTTTGGTGAGGCGACTACCATATAAAAATTAACGTGCTATGTCTACTTTTTTAATAACTATTAGTAAATACTGCTATGGAATTAACCATAGGAGGCGATTATACACATTGGAAGAGTAGATGTAAACAATCTAGTTGGTATGAAAACTAATTCTTCTCCGCCCAGTGAGTACTAGCTAAAAGCATTGAGTTAAAGGTGCCCGCGTCACTCCAGAATCCTTTGAGTTCTTCGGCTCTTAACTGGCCCTTCTCGATGTACATATTATTGACTTCGGTAATCTCTAGTTCACCTCTACCCGCATAATTGGGGTCGCACTTCTTAATGAACTCAAAAACAGCATTGTCGTAAATATACAAACCCGTCACTGCCATATCAGATTTTGGTTGTTTAGGTTTTTCTTCGATACTGACAATCTTTTGTGAATCTTGCGCATCAAACTCGGCAACTCCAAAGCGTTGAGGGTCATCAACCTGCTTCAAGAAAATGACGGCGCCATCACTAAAATTACTGACAGCACTCGAAATATCAGCATCCGTCGTATTATCACCTAAAATCACTGCGATAGATTCACCATCAGCAAAGTCTTCTGCCAAGGCTAAGGCATCAGCTATCCCGCCATCGGGCTTTTCCTGATATGCGTACTCCAGATGTGTAACACCCAGTTCTTTACCGTTTTTGAGCACCCCTAAGAAATCACCCACGTGTGGACCGCTGGTAACGATAATTATCTCAGTTACCCCAGCATTAACTAAAGTCTCGATCGGGTAAAAAATCATTGGTTTGTTATAAATAGGCAGTAAATGCTTATTAGTAACATGGGTTAAGGGATATAAGCGTGTGCCTAGGCCACCAGCTAAAATAACACCTTTCATAGATACCTTTCGTTGCTTCATGCTTTGAAGTGTTGTAAGCATATCGTACTGTCTCTCTTTTGCAAATAGCTTTAGCACCAGCAAAAACCCCGCCGGCGTTAATAGCCTAGCGGGGTTCTCGTTGTTAATGTTAGGTAACTATGATTAGACAGTTACTTTAGTGATAGCACCTGCACCAATGGTGTGGCCACCTTCACGGATAGCAAAGCGTAAACCCTCAGCCATAGCGACTGGGACGATGAGTTTAACACTCATCTTAGCACTGTCACCAGGCATAACCATCTCTACACCGTCTGGAAGCTTGATTTCACCAGTCACATCAGTAGTACGGATATAGAATTGAGGTCGGTAACCAGTGAAGAATGGTTTGTGACGACCACCCTCTTCTTTGGTTAAAATATAGACTTCAGCTTCGAACTCTGTATGAGGTTTGGCAGTGCCAGTTTTAGCTAACACCTGACCACGCTCGACGTCGTCTTTTTCCACACCGCGGAGTAAGATACCGACGTTGTCACCTGCTTGACCTTCGTCTAACATCTTACGGAACATCTCGACACCAGTGACAGTTGATTTCTTAGGATCTTTAAGACCAACGATCTCAATTTCCTCACCAACTTTAACTTTACCAGCTTCGATCCGACCAGTGACCACTGTGCCACGACCCTTGATGCTGAAAACGTCTTCGACTGGCATTAAGAATGGTTTGTCGAGATCGCGTACTGGATTTGGAATATAGCTATCAACAGTAGTCATTAGCTCCATGATTTTGTCTTGATATGTAGCGTCACCTTCAAGAGCTTTAAGTGCTGAGACACGAATAATTGGCGTTTCGTCACCATCAAAACCATACTTGGTTAAGAGTTCACGAACTTCCATCTCGACTAAGTCTAGTAACTCAGCGTCATCAACCATGTCAACTTTGTTTAAAGCGACGACTAATTTAGGCACGTTAACCTGCTTAGCTAAAAGAATATGCTCACGAGTTTGTGGCATAGGACCGTCAGTAGCAGCAACGACTAAGATAGCACCGTCCATCTGGGCGGCACCGGTGATCATATTTTTGATGTAGTCAGCATGACCTGGAGCATCAATATGAGCGTAGTGACGTTGATCAGTTTCGTACTCTAAGTGTGAGATGTTAATGGTCACACCACGAGCTGCTTCTTCTGGAGCGTTGTCAATATCGCCGTAACCCATAGCTTTGTTGATATCTGACTTAACTCGAGCAGCTAAAGTAGTTGTAATAGCAGCTGAAAGAGTGGTTTTGCCATGGTCAACGTGACCGATGGTACCAATGTTAATGTGTGGCTTATTGCGGACAAATTTTTTTGCGTCTGCCATATGTGTCTCCTGTTTAATGTAGCTAGTTACTTTATATGTGACTAGAAGTACTTAATATTGTCATGCCAAAAAAAGAATGGCAGGTAAATCGAAGCTTGATTATATATGTCTTGATAGGATTTGGCAAAAGGTAGAATGTTACCCACCGTGTCGAGCTTCGTCTTATCCCAGTCGTAGCCTACGTAATCTTTATACCACCTCACACTCTAACCTAAGCCACCCCTTTAACGGCAACCGTAACCTGAGTCGTCTGATGGCATTCATGCAGTGCGTTGAAGTACACTTCTTGACTAAATCGAGGTGATACTTGAGCTAAGTGATAATTAAACGTAAAGCGATCTTCTTGTCGCAGCAGGTAAATCTGGTGACCTTTACCAAGAGTTTTTAAACGTTGATGAATTTTACTCCACTCTTGATAGTCATCTGTAGCCTCAATCTCACATAGAATAATTGTGGATAAAGGATAGGCAAAAATTGGTGATAATTTTGTCCGCTGCAAAAAATCAATTATAGTAGCGTCGTGCGAGTGTGGGGTTAAACTTACCACTTCAACCTCTTGAAAACGCGACTTCTTGGTGGCTGTTTGTAGTACTGCTGCCTCAGCTAAACGAATGTCAGGACATTGATCTTTTGGGTCTATCAGCTGAACTTTATACTCTTTGTCTGATAGCTTCATCAGGCCCAACGCCATCAGGGCAGTAGCTTTAATTTCTCGACGAATTTTTTTCTGAGTTGAGGACTCAAATGCATCACCTGTGGCTTGACGCTCACGAGCAACCTTTAGCAATACTTGACTCGGTTTATACCACTCTCTGGGAT
>JALYRS010000021.1 GCA_030855135.1 bacterium
ACTACCTACATCCCTCAGTCACAACCCAGGCCACCCAGCTCTATCAGACTATCGTCTCAACTCTCAGTGAGGACCCGCCTTTCGATATTAAAAACGGTCAGGTAATAAGGCCGGGTATTAACGAAGAACTTGATCAGCTGCGACACACAGCCCTGGATGTTCAGCAGACCGTTTCGTCACTTGAAGCTACCGAGCGACAGCGCACCAAAATACAATCACTTAAAATTAAGTTTAATCAAGTCTTCGGATACTATATTGAAATAAGCAACGCCAATCTGCACTTAGCTCCTGCTGAGTACTTTAGAAAACAAACCCTAGTTAATGCTGAGCGTTTTACAACCGAAGAACTCAAGAAGCTTGAAATAAAAATTCTGACGGCCGAAGAGCAGATACATCTTTTAGAAGAAAGATTATTTTTGGAGTTGTTGCAGAAAGTTACTGACCAAACAGCAGTCGTTCAGCTACTTTCACATGCTCTAGCCGAGCTCGATTGTGAAGTCGCATTTGCTGAGATAGCACACGAACGTGAGTACTGTAGACCAACACTCACCAACAGCACAAAGCTAGAGCTCTTTAATAGTCGTCATCCAGTGGTTGAGCAGTTGCTCGATGGGCATGCTTTTGTACCTAACACAGTCACACTTGATTCCAGTAGTGAGCGTATATTGTTACTGACCGGACCAAACATGGCCGGAAAATCAGTTTTGATGCGGCAGATTGCCTTAATTACTCTCATGAGCCATATTGGTTCCTTTGTCCCAGCAGAAGCAGCGACCATACCTATCACTGATAAAATTTTTGTTCGTAGTGGCGCAGCAGACATTATTGCAGCGGGCCTCTCTACTTTTATGGTGGAAATGGTAGAGACGGCTGCTATCTTAAAAAATGCTACACCACAAAGCTTGATTATTATGGATGAAATTGGGCGAGGTACTAGTACTTTTGATGGTATTAGTCTTGCTTGGGCGATTGCTGAGCACTTAGCCGACTGGGGTGAAGTTGGGCCCAAAACCTTATTCGCCACGCATTATCATGAGCTACAAGCACTCAGTGATAGTTATCCCACGATCATAGCAAATTATCATTTAGCTGTGACACAACACCAAAACAAGCCGGTGTTTCTCTATACCCTAAAAAGGGGCGCTGCCTCACATAGTTTTGGTATTGCAGTCGCAACCTTAGCTGGTCTGCCCTCCGTTTTACTAACGCGGGCAAGCAGTATTTTGGATGAAATCGAGAGCGGTGTCTGGCAGTCAAAAAAATCTGTTCAGCTGAGTAGTAAGGTCACTCGCGCTCAGCCATCAGAGCTTGAGGAGAAGTTACGTGCAGTCACAATACCTACTCTGACACCGTTAGAAGCACTAAATATAGTTGCACAGTGGCAGCAGGAGATGCAGCATGACAAAGATTAAGCCATTGGCTACCAGCGTAATTCAGTTAATTGCTGCCGGAGAAGTTGCCGATCAACCAGTCCTGATATTAAAAGAACTTTTGGAGAACTCACTTGACGCGGGTGCCACCAAAATATCGATTGAGCTGTTGCGCAGTGGTCTGGAAAAGATAACTGTCACTGATAATGGTGAGGGCATGTCTGCAGAAGACCTGCAGCTGGCTGCGCTACGACACACGACAAGTAAGATCTCTACGATTGATGATTTATCTGCTCTTCATTTTTTCGGTTTCCGTGGAGAAGCTTTGGCTAGTATCGCTCAAGTGAGTAGTTTAAGTATCAAGAGTAAGACAGAGACCGCGGAACATGGTCATATGGTAAAAGTGACTCCAACAGATGTCTCATCACCAACTCCCATTGGTATGATGGCCGGGACAGTAGTAGAAATTACTCAGCTGTACGATACATTGCCCGTTCGAAAAAAGTTTTTAAAGAAACCACATCAACAAGTTAGTGAAGTTCTGGCCTTACTTCAAGCCTACGCGACAGAGTTTCATCAACTTAGCTTTCAGCTAAAACATAATCAGCAAACCATCTTCAAGGTCGTAGCTCAAAGTACAAAAATTGATCGGATTAGAGAAATTTGGGGTACGACAATCACCAACCGTCTGCTTGAAGTTGAAGTTGATAGTTATATTGGTAAGCCTCAACTTGCACGCAGGAGCAGTAACACGCAGTTACTATTTATTAATCATCGCTTAGTGACTGATCGTGGAGTAGCTCAATCAGTCAAGAAAGCATATGGAACTTCAATTGCTGGTACAGAGCTGCCGTGGTTTTATCTCTCATTACAAGTACCCTTACACGAAGTTGATGCCAATATCCACCCACATAAGCAAACCGTCCGATTGAGTGATACTGAAGGTATCTTGAACAGAGTTAAATCCAGTGTTGCTCAAACATTAGCTCAGAACGCTACGCATTATATCGTCGGTGATCAGCCAACAGAGTTCTTAGCAGAAGCAGCTTCCCAGTATGGAACCCAAGTTCTGGCCAGAACAATAGTTACCACCAATGCCCAACATCAGTTACTGCTGACGTGGCAACCTGGTCAAGATGGCACTCCAAAGCAAGTTCAACAACTGCACCAAACATACTTGCTCTGGGAAACCGGTGAAGGCATAACGCTGCTTGATCAACACGCTGCTCATGAACGAATTCTCTACGAACAAATTATGGCCAATGTGACCACGGCAGGAAAGCCGATCACACGAGAAATCTCTCCCATTTTACTTGAGTCTACTCCACAGGAAAAAGTACTTTTACAGTACCATCAGGAAATGTTCTCGACGTTGGGTTTTGAGCTGGAGGAGTTTGGTTTGACGACCTTTAAAATACTTTCTGCTCCGTCATTTATTAAGGAGAACGAAACTGTCAATTTAATTAAAGAAATACTTGGTTTGTTAGCTGATGAGCAAACTGTAGAGACTGAACAAGTTTTGCATCAGGCACTCTCCATGTTAGCTTGTAAAAGCGCAATTAAGGCCGGTGAATTTCTAACTGTGCCCCAGCGAGAGGAACTACTACGCAAACTAGCTCAAACTCCTCATTTCCAGTCATGTCCTCACGGGCGGCCGACAACAGTTACGTTATCTTTCTCCCACTTGGAAAAACTGTTTAAGAGATCAAGCTAGTCGGTTACTAGATTTCTGCTAAGCAACCAGTCAAAGGTTTGAGTGTTCGTTCTTTCATATATTTCATAGTAGTATTATGTAATAAGATTTATACCTAAATTGAGTTAGATTAAAGTAAGAAAGCGTCTTCTTTGTACTCGTAAATGGTAAAAATTATTCCTGGCATATTTCCTTTCTGATACTAAACAGTAGAATACTTACTCCGTGCAATAAGACCTTAAAGGACAAGTAATAGATGAGTAAGTTTCGTACCCCATTTTGTTATCCATTTCTTATATATATAGCATTACACTACCGGTTAAGTATTGGTTTTTTTGCTTATGATTCATGTTATTTTCCTATCACCACATTCTGATCCAGAAGCCTCATTGGGAGAACCAGATAGTGGCGGTCAATGTATTTACGAACATGAACTGGCGCAGTCTCTCTCAGCTTTTCCCGACTTTAAAATTACTACTTATTGCCGACAAACATTTCGACGGCCCGATATTTCAACCATAAACAATAGCTATAGTATTAAAAGAATTAAGTGCGGTCCTACTGGCATCATTTCTAAGGAAACAATTGAGGGTGTTCTCTCAGAGTTCTCGAGTAAAGTACGTACCGACTTACAAGAGTCCTTAGTGTCGGACACTATTATTTTGCATGGACATTATTGGGATGGCGGCTTTGCCAGCTTACACATAAAGTGTAACTCTTCATTAAAGCTACCCTTTGTTTGGACACCCCACTCGCTGGGCAGTTTAAAACGACGGCGGTTTGCTGGCGATGACAATGAGTTAGCTTATAACTTCATACCTCGTCAATGCTGGGAAAGTTACTCCCTGGTTGCAGCCGACACCATTATCTGTTCATCAGAAAAGGAAAAGCAATCACTAATTGAAGATTATGCGGTAAATGACCAAAAAGTAGAGGTAATATCTCCTGGTGTACGTATTGAGGAATTTCAACGCTTAGATCAGCAGTCAGCACGAGCCGCGCTTACTCTTCCTAGTGAAGGAAAAATACTTTTGTGTCTGGGAAGGATGACAAAATCCAAAGGCTATCAGCGGGCCATCCAAGCTTTTGCTGAACTAAAGAAAATCTACCAGCACCCACTTCACTTAGTGATCGTTGGTGGCTCGGCCAAAGAACAAACAGCCGAAGAGAAACAGTACCTGGAGTGTCTGCATGAAGTAGTCGCGCAGTATGAATTACAAAAGTCTGTACATTTTCGGTCTGCCTTACCTCATGACAAGGTCGCAACTGCCTACAGTGCAGCCGATATCTTTCTAATGTCGTCAGAACATGAGCCATTTGGTCTCGTTACGGTTGAAGCTATGGCTATGAAACTACCCGTGGTAGCCGCGAACAAAGGTGGAACCTTGGATATTCTGACACATAACCGCACGGGAATTTTAGTTGATTTTCAGCAGCCCGCTGCAGTGGCAAGGTATATACTGTCGTTACTACGTGATGAGACGATACTCACCCAAATTGGCGATAACGCATATCGCCACGCGAAGCATTCATTTGACTGGTACCAAAAATCATTACGATTTTCACAGGTCTATAGGAAAATTACTCGCCACCAAGATCACGACAATTTTCAGCAAATGGTGAGTGATACCTATTTCTTACAACAACATTTTAAGGGGTAATCGTGCAATTTTATATTAAAGATAACTACTACTTCGATATCGACCTACAGAATCAGCTACGCATTTCGGGCCCCGAAAACCACTTATTTTTAGGTTTGAGTTTTCCCAAAGAGACAGTCATTTCGATTAAGGAGTATTATCTTAGTCGAGGTAACTTAGTGATTGAGCTGCAGATTGATTCTGACAATCTACATATACCAATTCCGGTGGTAACTGATATCAGAACTTTACGGGCGCATACCGAGCAAGTTCATCCCCGACCTTCGTACGGCGAGCTCATTCAAAAAGATATAGCCGATCTCTTACCCACCGCTATCAGGCGGTCACTCAAGGGTGAGACACCGTGGATCCAGTTCACAACTTTATTCACTGGAGATGACGGGAGTAAAAAACGCTATGGCTCAGCTTTATCTGTCAAGAATGCTCGAGTATTTGATATTCAAAATAATATGCTTGCTATCGAAGCAACTGCACCGATTAACATGATGATACGAACCGTCACCAATATAAAGATTAAAGATCGACTGCGCAAGAAGATTTTTAGCTCTAATTACTCACTGCCACATGAATTATTTTCACCTGGCTTAATAGATATCTATAATCAGTCTCAGGTCTATGTTGAGCATCTGATTCGGGCTAAGAAAACGAGCAGCTTTGAGTATGGCACAATATTTCCCCGAGATTGGATTGAATCTGCTGACTTAGGTCTAGGTGATCTCAGCCAGGATACAGTCGATTATATGTACAGCCAGTCACTTCGGCATGTCTCAGATACCGGTGAGGCTTGGCACGAAGATGTGATTGGCTCTTTCCAAAATAAATTAGATAAAGAAAAGCACATCGATCGTAAAATGATTGATATTGAACCCCGCTACATTATGGGTATGAAGCTGGTGAGTAAAGCCTTTTTAACCAATCATGATGTGCAGCAAAAACTACAGTTAATAGCAAAATTCATACTTAAGAACGCCCAGAATGAAGATCTGATCTCGTTTAAGAAACAAGCTGATTCGAGTGAGTATCACAAAGTGGGAAATTGGCGAGATAGTTATGCAGCGTATCCATCACAAAAATCTCCACTCTCACCATATGACGTAAACTGTGTTTTCTACCCCGTCAGCTTAAGGGTCATCAGGGAGTTTAATCAGTTTTTTGGGATTGGAGATCTGAGTGAGCTAAATGATCTAATTGAAAAATGGTCAGCTCAAAAAAACAAATTTCAACTAAATCACTCATCATCCTCAATTGGATACAGTCTGGCTCTCCATGGTGAAAAACATCTTCCACTACCCATTGCACATCTAGATGAGAGCTACGATATGTTTTATGGCTCGCCCAGCCTCGAAGAAATCGTCAGCTTTGCAGATAAGATCATTGATCCAAATTTTTTCTACACCCCGGTCGGTCCTTTGCTGGTTGATATTGATCATAGTTCATTTACAACTGGTGAGTATCACGGTAAAGTCATCTGGCCCAAGCAAGCTGCCTACTGTGTAGCAGGACTTTCACGACAATTTCGCCGAGGTCTTAAGGAAGGTTGGCCCTGGCCAATGATTGAAAAGATCAAAGCTGCTGTTCTAACCACAGCTGAGGCGTGTTTCAAAGGCTGGGAGGAGTTAGGCTGCGTGCCTGAGCTCTATTACTACGATGAGCAACAGCAGCGAGCTCGTTTCTATACTGATCAAGAGAAGTACGAAGGCCAAATGAGTCTGATACAGTTGTGGTCATCAGTAGGTTGTCGCAGAATTATGCAGGAGTATGCTTCGGTCAGAAAAATTGCGGAGGCTGTGTAAAGAAAGGATGATATGAAAATAGTTCTAGTAGCACCAATCGAAGAACCTGTCCCACCCGCAAAGTACGGTGGTACAGAGCTGGTAGTCTCCAACTTGGCTGAGGAAATGACCTCCCGCGGCCATGAAGTCTACTTACTTGCAGCTGGCGATTCTAAAACAACCGCCCATTTAGTACCCCTCGTGCCCGTTTCACTGCGAAAAAAGTACTCAAGCTCTGAGATAGATACTTGGAGAAGTACCGAAAAATTACTTTCAATCAGTCGCGTCCTTCGCGAAATTAAAAACCTTAAACCCGACGTGGTTTTTAATCACATGGGCTGGCGGCTAGTACCCTTTGATGAGCATATTGAGTGTCCTGTCTATACCACGATTCATGGACCTCTAACCAGCCCTTCAGAAATCTTAACCTATCAGCAGTATCCAGGCGCAAAACTAATCTCCATTTCCGATAACCAACGACTGGCTATGCCCAAGCTCAACTGGGTACGTACTATCTACAATGGAATAGAAACTTCACTTTTTCATCAACAACAAAGTACTGATCGCTCATACTTTGCTTTCCTCGGAAGGACTTCACCTCAGAAAGGATTAAAAGAAATCTGCCAGATGATCCTCAAAACCCAGCATCGCTTAAAGATTGCAGCTAAAGTGGATAATGAAGATGCCCAATACTATGAAAGTGAGATTAAGCCACTGATTGATGGCCAACAAATTGAGTTTGTCGGTGAGATTGGTCCTGCGGAAAAAACTGCCTTCTTACACGCAGCCAAGGGTCTGTTATTATGGTTGAATTGGGAGGAACCATTTGGTTTAGTAGTTGCCGAAGCAATGGCTTGTGGCACGCCGGTTATCGTCAACCGAAGAGGTGCCATGCCTGAGTTAGTCAGAAATGGTGAAACAGGCTATTTAGTCAATTCCCTCGATGAGATGCAGAGCCATTTAGATAAAGTTGCGGCGATCAACCCCAAAACGTGCCAACAGTACATACAAGACAACTTTTCCAGCCAACGAATGGCTCAAAATTATATAGATCTTGCAATGAAAAATGGTGAATAATGTTTGAAACTTCTGCCGCTGTCACGGCTTGCCGTGGGTTAGTAATCGATATTGATGATACGCTGGCCGATACATCGCTCGCCACTGCTAGTGTGCTAGAAAAAGAGTTCACTGAAACGGCTTGTGTAATTCAAGATGTCTTACTTCAATATGGATATCCTAACTCGGTGCCTTTTTGGAAAAGTGAGCAAAGCTTAGCCAGATACGCCTTTATCCTTAACGATCATGACTTTCTAAGCCAAATTCCCCCTACACCGCAAGCACATAAAGGACTGCTAATGGTATGTGACTTAGTGCCGCTCTCTTTTTATCTTACCTCTCGACCCAGTACTATGCAGCTCGTAACTGAAAGCTGGCTACAGTCTAATGGCTTTCCCTCAGCACCTGTTGTCTGTCGCCAACCCAACGTGCAAGATAAAGACTGGAAGCTGAAGTTTCTGACTCAGACTAACCCTGACAGTTATGGCCTGATTGATAACGAGATACATGTGCCAGATGATCTGCAGTATAAAGGTAAAATACTTGAGCTCATTCGCCATAAAAAAATGTCTCCGCCTAACCCTCAAATTATTAGCTGTAAATCTTGGCTGGATATTGCTACACTGATCAGTGATGACTTTCCCAGTGTTCGTGACGCATAAAAATATCTCCTTGCTCTGCCTTGTAATAGGATCACTTGCTTTGGCATTTACTAGCTATCAGTGGTACGCGACTAATCAACGCTTTGTTACTAGATCTGCTGAGGTACAGTTGATTACTTCCCAATATAAAATTGAGCTTGAGGAAACTGAGCGCCAGCTGGCTGCGGTAGAGGCCAGCCTACTGGAGCTACAAAACCAAGATCAAGTTAAACGAAATGAAGTGCTGCGAACTGAAATCACTGATATCCAGAAAACATTTACGGCTACCATGTTACAGTATGAAAAACTGCTTGATCTTAAAGATGCTAGCATAAAGACGCAAACACTCGACACACAGTTTACAACTATTCTTAAATTACTGTCCCAAAGAAATTACTCATCAGCCAGTGCAAGTCTTCAACAACTTACCTCATTGATAGAACTAGAACAAGCTAAATTAATTATTTCCCAGCCAATTCCAAGCAATGTGCCACAAATTAGTGAGGCACCAGGTAGCGGCTATCGCAGACAGTCTGTGGAGTCAGAGGTAGGTACTTTTTTGGTTGATGTGCTGGCTGCAGATCTAAATAGTACTCGCGTAGTAGTGGAGACAGCCTCAGCAGGTGATTGTGGTGATAACTGTCCCGTAGATTCCCTCAGTTCTTTTGTAAGTCGTGCGGGAGGATTTGCAGGTATTAACGGTCCCTACTTTTGCCCCGCTGAGTATCCTAGTTGTGCTGGCAAAACCAACTCATTTGATACATTACTCATGAATAAAAACAAGCAATACTTCAATTCAGACAACAATGTATATAGCACCGTACCGGCAGTTATCTTCTCAGGAAACTCCGCTCGTTTTGTTGGTCAAAGTCAAGAGTGGGGTCGGGATACCGGAGTTGACTCTGTCATCGCTTCCCAGCCACTCTTACTCGCTAATAACGAGATCCGCTTTGGTGGAGACGGCGATCCTAAAAAAGGTAGTAGAGGATCAAGAAGCTTCATTGGCACCAGTGGATCGACTGTCTATATTGGAGTGGTCCGCTCTGCTACAGTCGCCGAGGTCGCTTATGTACTCAAGAAAATGGGTATCCAAAGTGCACTCAATTTAGACAGTGGAGGCTCTACGGCTTTTTATACTGGAGGACGATATGTCGCCGGCCCTGGCAGAAACACCCCCTTGGGCATTGTCCTAGTCAGAAAATAGCTTTTTTGATATTATCACTTAGCTATCTCGCAGCATAAAGATCACGATCGAGACTGCATTGATCAAGATGGCACAAAACAATCCGTACTTAAATGCTTTGTGAGTCAATACTTTATCTTGAAATGCTCCCATCATAACTGCAAATAGTGGCAAGGAGGAAATATACATTCTGCCGCCATACGCAGCAGCAGCCCAGCCTCCCTGCCAAGATATAACTAAGTACTGACAAATGAAAAACGCAACTAAGCCGATCATCTTTAGATTCAAATGACAACGGTAATAAATAAATAGTACTACAACCGCTAGCAACAAGGGCGTAGTACTGAATAAACCAGTCCAAGGAGTAACTAAACTACCGAGTAATACCTGACTGGAAAGAAAGCTGCTGTCACGAGACATGCTCTCAACATACGTGTGATTTGCAATGCCCGAAAATGTTTGTAGCCAGTGCAGTACCAACGGTAAGACGCCAAACAGCCCACCAAAAATAAATACCACTATGGCTGAGGCTGAGAGTGACTTTTTATCCAGCAGATAATATGCCAGCCAGACTAGTAGTACTAAACCATCCTGCGGCCGATTTGCGGTAAGTAACCCTGTCGTAAATCCTAGCACCGCCTGCTTCCGCCAACTCTCATCATGGTTGAAGAGATGGTACAGAAAAAAACAGATCAAGAAAAATGAAGCAAAATGTGAGTTAATCACATCAACACTGCCGTAGTAAAGTAAGTTGCTCCCCAGAAACAAGCTGCCGGTAATAACTCTTCGTTCGATCCTTCCAACACCAAAGTACAGTAAACTTTTTTCTAAACAAACTACTCCGGCAATCATGTAACAAATCGCTCCCAAACCGGTTAAGATCTGATAAGGATCACCGTACCCTGTTGTGCTGATCGCAACTCCGGCCAGGTTTAATACCTGGGTAATTAGATGTGCCAGAAGATAGAATGGCAATAGCAAAACCGCCACCACTGGACTATACGGATTTAAAGCTCGACCATCCTGATCGGAGCTGACAATCGGTACTGTATCTGCAGAAAGCGGTACCATGGCATTATTATTCTCCACTTGATAAAGATGCTTATACTCATTGGTGGCATCCCAGTCAGCGTCGATAACCCAGCTATGTAAATGAGCATAGTAGCCAATGCCATCTCCATAGACAGCTTGTCCGACTATGAGATAGTGAAGTAAAAACAGAGCTGTTGCCCCTATAAAAACCATGTAATACCACCAGCGATACAGCCACATGCTGGCACTATATAGCTAAAGCTGAGTACTGTATACTATCCTGTAATAGCAATGAATCGGTTGACACCGAGGAGCTGAGGGAAGAAATCATTTTGAAAGTAGAACCCTCCGGGTTAGCCCGTAACAGCTAGCAACTGAGTGAGACTTAGTTAAAGATGGTCCGATTGGTGACAGTTGGATAAAATGAGGTGGCACCGCGTTATATACGCCCTCAAGATAGTAAGTATTCTGTCTGAGGGTTTTTTTGTACCTCAAAGGAGAGAAATGAAACGAAGTTTAATCAGCTCAATTGGCCAAAGTGTCGGTGAAGAAGTCCTGATTCAAGGCTGGATCAAAACAGTGCGCAAACAAGGTGGCATTGTCTTTGTCCTCCTCCGTGACGTCACTGGTGTCGCGCAGGCAATTGTGATGAAGTCTCAGGGTGAGTTATTTGAACAAATCAAAGAGCTGCCAGTAGAATCAGTGGTCAATGCTGTAGGCAAAGTACAAGCACAGGCTCAAGCCCCAGGTGGCTTTGAACTGCATCTTCAATCATTGGAAATCCTCTCCCTCGCTGAAAGTCCGTTACCTATTCCCATCACCGCAGAAAAGGGAAATGAAGCCTCGGTCAGTAAAAGATTAGACTGGCGGTGGCTTGATTTACGAGACTCCAGTAATGCCTTAATCTTTAAGGTGTGGACCGAGTTGGAACGAGGCATGCGTCTGTACTTCGAAAAAGAGAACTTCATACAGCTTTATACGCCAGCATTTATGACCGCACCCAGTGAATCTGGTGCAGAAGTCTTTAAGGTTGAGTACTTTGAAGGTTCTGCATACTTAGCTCAATCTCCTCAATTTTATAAGCAAATGGGTATTGCGGCTGGCTTAGAAAAAGTGTTTATTGTTGGTCCAGTTTTTAGAGCCGAGCCATCCTTTACAGCTCGCCATATGACAGAGTTTACCGGCTGGGATTTCGAGGCTTCCTATGTAACATCACACCATGATGTGATGGCGATTGAAGAAGAGCTACTGATTAGTGGTCTTACTCAATTACAAAAATCAGTGCTGCCCGAGCTCAAGCTGCCCAGTACTCCATTTCCCAAGCTAACCATGAAAGAAGCTAAAGCTAGATTAGCGGAAGCTGGAGTTACTAGTGAGAAAGAAGGTGACTTGAGTCCGGAGGAAGAACGGGTAATTTGTGAACTGGTCAAGCAAGAAAGTAACTCAGATTTCGTCTTTATCACTGATTATCCCATCACTGTGAGACCTTTCTATCACATGCGGTCCGAGACTGACCCGACCTTAACTAAGAGCTTTGACTTGCTGTATAAAGGCGTAGAGATCTCGACTGGTGCTCAGCGTGAACATCGGCCAGAGGTTTTACATCGACAAGCTGTGGAAAAAGGCATCGTTCCAGCTTCTTTAGAGTACTACTTCAACTTCTTTAAGTACGGCTGTCCACCACACGGTGGCGTTGGTATGGGTCCAGGCAGAATCGTGATGAAACTGTTAGATCTGCCCAGCGTTAAAGAAGCAACGTACTTGCCCAGAGATGTGAATCGACTGACTCCTTAAAGTGCTATAATGGTTGGAACCATCGACTAGAAAAGGCGCATATGCAATGGCTAGAGGAGTTGCATCTCTAATCAGGGATGTACAAGATTCTAGAAGTGGCGTTAACAGCCGAGCTGTACAGTTCTATGCCGATTTAATTCAATCGTTCATCGGCCTAGTAATGATCAGTTATGGTTGGAACCACATCCTAGGTGAATCGCCAGAGTTTCTGTACGGAACAATCCTACTAATGGCCATTCACATGTATGAACGTGATAAGCATTACTGGATGGTTATAGAATCTGTAGCTATTCTTAGTATCCCCCTTGCGTACATCAAATGGGGAGTGGATGGCAGCTTAGCGTTAATTGCGGTGATAACGCTCTACAACGCTATGGATTT
The DNA here is from genome assembly GCA_030855135.1 of bacterium. Lineage (GTDB taxonomy): Bacteria > Patescibacteriota > Microgenomatia > UBA1400 > PJMF01 > JALYRS01. The sequence goes on from JALYRS010000021.1 coordinate 12,584, forward strand.
TATTCTGGCTGGACTCAGTTTCCTAGTTTCGCTCAAACATCGGGCAACCCTTGCCAATGCGGACGAGGAGTAATGATTTCAGCTGAAAGGCTCACTATTACTTGGTGAGCCTGTTTTTTTTGCTTTTTCGCATAAAATTTTACTCGAGTGGTATAATTATGGGGTATGTAAATTGCGTTAGTAGATCTTTTGGTCTGCTCTTGCGATTATATGCTCCTTACCATTCTACTTTTCGATCGTCTAATGAGGTGATTTCATGAATAGGAAACTACTCCCGATGGGAGAAGAGTTTGGTCAACTTGACAAGGTAGCAGCTGTGATTGCCAAGGCGCTGCTTATCAAGCTTGAAGCTGGCACAGAGTTGCCAGATGGTTGGGTTATCGACACATCAACCCAAACCCGCACTACTGATAGCTATGTGTGGTTGGCAGAACTTCATGGACCCAACTTCATGCTGTTCTTCAAACGTCCCCAGCTAACTAACATCGGGCTGGTCACCGCTTCACTAAGCCAGGTTGTGTATCCCGGCTATCAGCTGAAGCTCAGCAACGAAGCCGTGATACTCATTGCGTACAAAGATAACCTTGCCCTACACCAAGCTACCGGTGTGGGTGGTACGGCTATCTACTGTGGTGAACCAAAGAACCCACATCTGAACCATCAACTTCATGGTATCAAATGTCCGCCCCCGCGCTGGGCACGTCCGTACTATCACCTGCTCGACGTACAACTAGAGACTGCCACCTGGTTGGTCCGGCATGTGCTGCACAATGTGGACGCTGACAAAGCTGAGTCATGGCTGAAAGAACGGGGCTTAGCGCTGACACCTGAAGTGGCATCCACCAAGTAATAGAAAGTAGAATCGGTACTAAAGGGATGTCTCGTAGAGGCATCCCTTTTTCTTATATACACTCCCTCATTTATGAAAATATCAGGTAGAATATTGAGAACATTATGTCAAAAATTCCTTTTACCAAAGTTGCCTATCAACAGATGCAACAAGACCTTGATCAGGCACTACTTGAAGAAAAAGATATCTTAATCCGTCTGCAGGCTGCTAGAGAAATGGGTGATTTGTCTGAAAACGGTGCGTATCAGTACGCAAAGTTTGAACTGGGTAATATTCGACGAAAAATTCGCAAACTCAAACCGTTACTCGAAAATGGTGAGATTATTGAAAACACTCCTACCGGAGTTGCTACTTTTGGCTCAACCATCACGCTTACTAACGCCAAGACCACTAAGAAATTTATGCTTGTCACCAAGCACGAGTCTAATCCAACTGAAAATAAGCTGTCAATTGAGAGTCCTTTTGGCCAAGCTGTGGTAGGTAAAAAAATCGGTGATGAAGTTGAAATCATAGCCCCCGCGGGTGTTATCCGCTTTACAGTCGCCTCTTTAGAGTAACTGCTATAATTCGCCATGTTTAAGCCAGCCCCAAAAACCTCTTGGAATAAAGTAGCTCCTTGGTATAACAAAATCGTGGGACAAGATGGCCACTATTACCATGAACATGTAGTATTGCCGGGAGTTATACGATTACTAGCCCTCGATAAATTAAGTACTCTGCTAGATTTAGGTTGCGGTCAAGGAATTTTAGCGCGCTCCGTTCGCCCAGTCACTAGTTACTTGGGCTTAGATAATGCCCCTTCGCTGATAGCGGCAGCTAAGAAAAGCAACACTCAGCCGGCTTATATCTTTAGAGCGCAAGATGTGACCAAAGTTGACTCAGCTGCTACTCCTACTTTCACCCATGCAGCTATAGTTCTAGCCCTGCAAAACATGGCTGAACCAGAAATTGCTCTTCAAAACGCCGCTGCCTATCTAAAACCTAGAGGTAAAATCGTGATAGTACTCAATCATCCCTGCTTCAGAATCCCTCGCCAGTCAGGCTGGGGAGTGGATGACAAAACCAAACAGCAATATCGCTGGATTAATCGCTATCGCAGTGCCTTGAAGATCCCCATCCTGATGAATCCTGGCCAACAAAACTCAGCCGTTACTTGGTCTTTTCACCGCTCACTACACGACTACAGCCGAATGTTACAGGAAGTTGGGCTTCAGCTCACAATGATTGAGGAGTGGACCTCAGATAAAGCCAGCGTCGGCAAAGCCGCCAAGATGGAGAACCGAGCTCGAGATGAGTTTCCCCTCTTCATGACTTTAGTAGCCATCAAACAGTAAGGTTAACCATCTCGGCTAGATGCTGTATAGTAGTCGGTATGGTATTTAACAATTTATCAGCTGAAGAGAAAAAAGTTATTGAAGATAAAGGAACTGAGCGTCCATTCTCTGGCGAGTATGATGATTTTTATGTGCCTGGTACTTTTATCTGTCGCCGGTGCAACTCTCCCCTTTTTACCTCCAAGAGTAAATTTGAAGCTCACTGTGGTTGGCCTGCCTTTGACGAAAACTTTCCCGATGCTGTGGAGCGTAGTACAGATGCTGACGGCCGACGAACCGAGATTCTTTGCGCTCATTGTCAGGCGCATTTAGGCCACGTTTTTGAAGGTGAACAGTTAACCCAAAAGAATACGCGCCACTGTGTAAATTCACTGTCAATTAAGTTTATACGAGAAGATAGTGATCTGCCGAAAGTATTGGATGAATAAAGAAACTGAGATTGCAACATTGGCTGGCGGCTGTTTTTGGTGTACTGAAGCGATTTTCCAGCGCCTCAGCGGTGTCGTCTCAGTCATTCCAGGTTATGCTGGTGGGCATGTACCAAACCCCTCCTATGAACAAGTCACCATGGGCAATACTGGGCACGCCGAGGCAATTCAGATTGTCTTTGATCCTCAGCAGCTTGCTTATGAAATGTTGCTCGATGTATTTTGGCACACACACAATCCCACCACAATCAATCAGCAAGGATACGACATTGGTCCACAGTACCGTTCTGTCATTTTTTACCACTCACCTCAGCAGTTAAAAATAGCCGAGCTATCTCTCGAAAAAATTGTAGCTGAAGAGCTCTACAACGATCCAGTGGTGACAGAAATTATTCCGTTTACGGATTTTTACCTAGCTGAGGAGTATCATCAAAATTACTATAATACTCACCAAGATGCTGCCTATTGCTCGGCAGTAATTGATCCAAAACTCGTAAAGCTAGCTAAAATGTACTCAGTAGTTTCAACACCAACGACCAGCAAGTAGCTTCGTTAATTCTACGCGTTAGTAAATCATCACCATTTATTTTAGCTTTATTACCTGATTTTGATAATCAAGTTGTACTATAAGGTATACGGTTAAACGAAAATCATCTATGAGAGATCAAATTCAAATTGTCGGACAAACATCACCCCAGGATATTACAAGCAACAACGAAACTCTGATTCAGATTAAGTCAGTCTTCCCATTTGATTTCTTCCCAGATGAAGTTGTCTTAGACCGCTTTAAGATCAATATCATTAAGCGTGAGTTCTTTTTCACAGAACGAAGCGTGACCATTCCTTTAAGTGGAGGCACCAATATTAGAGTTAATAAAGGTCCCTTTATGTCCCAGATCGAGATCAACGATCGGTTGAGTGAGATTGAGTCGGTAAAAGTGCGCTTTTTAAAAAATGATGATGCTGTGCGATTTCGTGAAGTCGTTGAAGGCATGGTTATAGGGATTAACCAAGGGATCAACTTCATGAGTATGAGTAAAGATGAATTGATCCGCTCTACTTTAAGCTGGGGCGCTGTTACTGAAGCAACTTAGCCAACTATAAAAGTTAAAGCTTTACCCAGTTTTCCCGCGCGTCCTGTACGACCAATGCGGTGAATGTAGTCTTCATAGGTCTGTGGTTCATCGTAGTTAATGACATGTGTCACATCAGCAATATCAATACCTCGTGCAGCCACATCAGTGGCTAAAAGAGCTTGAGTTGCACCTTTTTTAAAGAGTTCTAATGAACGTTGTCGGGCACCTTGTGATTTATTACCATGGATGGCACAGACACGAAGTCCTCGGCGAGACAGATGCTCTTCTAAGCTATTGATGCCATGTTTAGTTCGACCAAAAACAATCACTTTTGCAAACTCTGTTTGCGTTAACAAATCAAGTAATACATCGACCTTATTTTGTCCTGGATTGATCCGCACAACATTTTGATCAATGTGATTACTAGTGACGTTACTGGTAACTCGTACTTTAACTGGATCTGTTTGAAGTGAACGCATCACTGCTTCCACCTCGCCTGTCATAGTTGCACTAAAGAAACATGACTGTCGCTGTTCAGGTAGCTGAGCAATTAAGAAACGAATATCTTTGACAAAACCAATATCTAACATGCGGTCAACTTCATCCAGCACAATATTTGTGAAAAGTGAGGTATCTAACACTCTACGATTAATCAAGTCTTTTAGCCGTCCTGGAGTACCAATCACAAAGTGAGGATCAGACTTCAGACGTTGAATTTGGGTCTGAATATTTGCTCCACCAATACATAAAGCTGAACTAATTGGTAAACCGATGATGAAGTTTTTCAACTCATCAGTTACCTGTAGTGCTAGCTCACGAGTTGGCACAACTACTAAGACACCCTGTTTAGGATCTTTAAGAATTTTATCGATTAATGGTAATAAGAAGGCAGCCGTTTTGCCGGTACCTGTATTAGCCAGACCAACTAGATCTTTACCTTGCATGATGACTGGAATTGATTGATCTTGAATTGGAGTGGGCACGGTATAACCATGACGAGCTACATTATTCAAGATTCGTTGATCTAAACCAAAATCACTGAAAGAATTTTTAATCTCGGCCTGAATTTCTGCCTCAGGCGCGACGCCTTGGTTGACATACTTTGAAGGGTGAATAGAGGTTTTATTGAACCGAAAACCACGGGACGCAGGTGGGCGACCAGAAAATCGGGGACGACGTTGTCCGTACTGTGCAAAAGCCATACAAGCCTATTTAAATAAAAATATTATCTGCGGAGAGATCACATTAGATGAAGATTATCATCTTCTTACCGAAGAACCAGAGTATAACATGAATTATCCTATAATTCAAGCATGAAGTACAATCACTCGACCCATTGGCTCGCGATCGATTTGGTCTGTCCATACCTGACTGAGCGACATTTGACGATGCTCTCCCTCGGCCGTAATAAAATCGCACATCAAGTCATTACTACTAGTTCTATAGAGTACCCCTTGTGAGCCATTGATCAGCCCACCTTCTGGGAATGACTCAACAAAAAATATTCCGGGTTGGATTGTATCGGGAACATTATGGCTGGTAACCACTTGTTTGTTTAAGAAACCTGCCAGCGATAGCTCTTTGAAAAAGGTGTGTATCAACATGCCTCCGAGTGGTAAACCATTTCTTTTTTCTTCAAGATGATTAGCCTGCCACATAGCGGATTCTAAATCCTCAAAATCATTACCGTAGAAAAATGGTAATTCAAGACCTTGACGACGACCAAGTTCATACACCAAATAGGAAATATAACTATCTTTATTTAACTCCGTTTCACGAATGCCTTCCCCAAACTGGTGTTCGAAAGTAGCAGGCAACTGCTCAATTACAGTCGTAATATCAACAGTACTGACCCCACTAAGGACAGTCGAAATTGTCTCAGCAACAGCGCGCATACTGGGGTGAAACTCTGAGGTAAGACGAAGATTTTCGGGAAAGGATACCTCTATCCGTTGCTCACTGGTGGTGTCGATATATCTAATAAAGCCACTTACATTATTCCTAGCATCAAAGGCAGTCGCCCCTTCGCTAATTGCTTCATTAGAGAGGTCAAACAGCCAACTCATCTGTGAGCTGTACGCTCCATCATAATCAAAGAGTGGCATCTGCTGAGCAATCCAATTTCGCCACGTACGTTCATCTGCAGTATTTAGACAAATCACTGGTATTGACTGACTCCATTGCTCACTCAATTTATTATAAATTTCTACTACCCCCGTGCGCCCTAAGTCGTTCGGTGACTTCATTCCCACCACCGCTTGATAGCCCGCTTGCCGAATCAGCTCATGAAATGGTGCTTCATATGCAGGCGAGTTCACATCATAGCTTTGCTCAATACCTGACTCATCAAACAGCTCTCTCACCCGTAACAAGTTATGTTGTTCAGTACTCAGTGCATCATAAACTACTACTCCTGCATCGAGTTTTCTTCGTAATTCATCAGTCGAAACGAGCAATTGGCCTCGAGCGATAGAAGCAGCACCAAAGCGAGTATAAAAGCCCTCCATTATGTTTGGTGACACTGGCTCATGTGCTT
>JALYRS010000022.1 GCA_030855135.1 bacterium
AGTGATCAAACTATAATCATGAACTACAATTTCGTCTGCCCAGCTAACAGAAGCCAAGCATTGCCTAAAGCGGGTATCCCAGCGATTGGTGAGGATTAAGACAGAGAGAGGGAGTTTACTGGTCATAAGTGGTGAGCGGTCGTAGATGCTTCCAGCCAACTGCAATTATACAAGCAAGTAGTAGAGCAGTTGCATCAAATCGCCAGTTATAGCTGGTCGGTGAAAGTAACGGCATGATAGCTGTGAGTGCTGTCAGGAACACCGCTACTCTCTTGGTGGTCCGAATTACAGTAACTTCATACACGGCAATACAAGAAACCGTACCCACTAGAGCTAAAAATCCTGATTCCAGTGAAGTAAGTCTGAGTAGGTAGGCCACCATGACGATTACGATAATTGGCAGGTGGACACGAAAAATGGTCTTGAGCTCAACTTCTTGATTTGCCATATAAGACTTTAAAACAGCCGATCAAAATTATCGGTAAACTAATGAGCCGGGAGAAAAATATAGCTGCAGCTGAGCCTTCAATACCATACAGCGGGGTAAGGTACACAATCAATATAATCATTGTGCTAATTGCGGCAATACCATGAAAATTCATGTAAAAGTACCTCTTTTTAGCGATCAACAGAGAGCTAGCACCCAAGCTGAGACTCTGTATCACTCCTGCTAGCACGAGCCACTTGATTAGAGGTAAGCCTTCAAGCCAAGTTTCACCTAAGCCAAAGGCTATTAGAGGCTGTGCAAAAAGTATCAGGAAAACAGCTATGACACTACTTAGTCCCACGCTGAGCGTGATAGTTCGCCAAAAGGTGCGACGAAGCAAAGTCTGGTTGTCACTGATTTGAGTCATGACTGGCAAGGCGCCGTAGTGAAATGATTTTGCAAACTGGGCAGATAGTTTGTGTCCCAACTTATACATTGTGTCATAGACGCCTAAGGTACTGACGCCGGTTAATTTTCCAATACTAAAGTTATCTGCATTTTCGTTCAGGTAGGAAAGTAAGGCTGACAGACTTAGGCTTCTGGCTTGTTTGAAAATGACCTTGGCTCTATCACCTTGATACCTAAATTTAGGACGATGTTTTGACAAGATAAAGGATAAAGTTACTTCAAAGAGGGCGGCTATGATCATAGCCAGTGGAATTGCTACCGCAGATCTGAGGAAATAAGCCAAGGTAACCGCCATGATGGCATCCAGAAATAGGGGTGCCGAGCGGTACGCAGTGTCCAAACCAAAACGGAGTTGTTTGTAAAAAACGATAATACTAGGATTGATGAAGCCCTTGATAACAGGTATCAGTGCTGCTAAGGAAATAAGTGGTAATAACTCTGGCTGCTCAAAGAACTCTTGGAGAAAAAAAGCCAAAACTATCATGATGATTGCGATACACACTCCTCGAGCAATGGCTATAACCCAAGCCGTGTCCAAAAAATACTCAATCTTTTTCTTAGATTGAAGAATAGTGACATTGACACCAGTTTCAGTGGTAGCTTCTATGACTCCGAGGGCAATAGTGGTTAGCGATATTAAGCCAATATCAAACTTTGTCAGTAACCGAGCCAAGATGATGATCTTAATCAAAGCCACCACACTACTAAACATAGCAGCGCTACTACTCCAGCCAAAACCAGTAATTACCTGTCGCATCGAACTCATACCATATTATGACTATTTCCCGGTTGAATCTCTACGGGCGAAAATAGATAATGGTCGAATGGCCAAAATTTTAAGAACTCTGAGTGAATTTTTTCTTGATATTGTAGAAACTGTAGTAATAGCTCTCTCAATTTTTCTAGTGGTGTATTTATTCTTCATGCAACCGCATCAAGTAAATGGCCAATCAATGGTGCCCAATTTCCAAACAGGTGAGTATGTCCTAACTGATAAAGTCAGCTATAAGATCGGTGATCCAAATCGAGGTGATGTGGTGGTCTTCCACGCACCCGAGTCTGCCCAATGTCCACAAGGTACTGGCTGTGACTTCATCAAACGAGTACTGGGCCTGCCGGGTGAAACAGTCAGTGTCAGTAATAATAAAATTGTGGTTAATGGTACACCATTAGCAGAAGAGTATATTCCCGCTGATTTTGAAACCTTACCAGGCAACTTTATCAAAAACCGCACAGTAACTTTAGGGCCAAATGAGTACTTTGTGGCAGGTGATAATCGACCTCACTCTAGTGATTCTCGGTCATGGGGCCCGATTGATAAGAGTGCTATTGTTGGTAAAGCATTCATGCGTTACTGGCCATTTGATCAGGCAGGTTTATTGCCAGGCGTTAGTTACTAGCCGAAAATAGAGGTATTATTTACCCTCAGGTGAAGCAATTTCCATGATCTTTTCCAGATCTGATTGAGTTTGTTCTGGTGGGCCAACTAAGGTAAAGGAAACTCGAGTTTGGCGAGCTGAGCGACTTAGCTTTAAGAGCATCTTTGATTTGAAGTGAGCCTGTAGACCTTTTTGCCACGCACTAACCTGTTGATCGTTGATCTGCATTGGTCGGCCTCGGCCAGTGTCTTTTTGTTCATCACGCTCTTTGTACATTCTGACTAAAGCCTCAGCTCGGCGGACAGATGAAGACTCCTTGAGAATTACCTTGTAGCACTCAATCATCGATTTTTCGTTATCTAAGCTTGCTAAAGCACGGGCATGTCCTTCACTGACCATACCTCCTAGTAAACCGTCTTTGATAGCATCAGGTAACCGTAGCAACTTAATACTGTTACTGACGTAGGGTGATGATTTGCCGGTTCGTTCGGCGATCTGGGTCACGGTAAATTTAAAGTCACGCATCAACTGCCGAAACGCCTGCGCCCGCTCAAGTGCATTAAGATCCACTCGCTGAATATTTTCGATCAGAGCCATCTCCAACATGCCTCTCGGTGTGGTTCTCTTTACGACTGCAGGGATCTCGGTTAGGCCAGCCTCTTTGGCAGCGCGCCATCTGCGCTCACCGGCGATGATTTGATAGCCCGCGGGGGTTTCGGCCACTACTATTGGTTCAAGTACGCCATAGACTTTAATTGACTGCACCAACTCATCTAGATCTTCTCTGACCATCATGCCTCGAGGTTGAAAGGGGTTGGCTTGCAGATTACTAATGGGCAGTGTTTTCAGAACAGAGTCTGTTGACGAATTTGACATACCAAAGATATACCATGATTGTCACGGTTTTTCACTGGGTAAAAGGGAAATTATTTAGCGGTTACGTGCACGACAGTGCGATCATGTCGTTTGCCAAAGGCGACGACGCCTTGAATTAAGGCAAAAATGGTGTGATCTCGACCGATTCCAACACCTGTACCAGGCTTGTATTTGGCACCACGTTGTCGAAGGATGATGTTGCCGGGAATCACCACTTCACCACCATACTTCTTTAGACCTAGGCGTTTGCCATGTCTTTTACCTTGGGCATGTTGATTGACGCTTCCGCCGGCTTTAACGTGTGACATAGTTTAGTTACTCTTATATTTAAAAATATATATCTGACGTTGGATGACTGCTTGTGGACGGTGATATACCAACGGATCCGAAGTGATAGTGTAACCGAGAGGCTCTAACTTGTCAATTAAATTCTCGAGAGAAAAACTTTGTTTACCGACTACAACTAAAGGAAAAATCATTACCACGACACTGTTATTACTCAAAAGCTTCGTCCAGTGTCTAAATGAGCCCCAATAGAGTTTTTCTAAGCCCCGAAAAATACCTGGTAATTGATCAGGATTAGGCGTTTGCTTTCCCAAGAATGGTTCTGTTACCAGTAGATCAACCGTCCGTGGTAGCTGAGCTGGTTCTGCTTTTGTAACGTCAGCGGTAAAAATGGTGGCGGGAATATTTTTACTTCGTTGCTGGGCCCACCACTTTAAGTTATCACGAGTCCCTTCTACGGCGACGCGATCTAGGTCAGAGCCAGCCACTTCACAGCCAAGCTCGCTAGCCTCTAAAAGCACTGTCCCCGAGCCACAGAAAGGATCATAGAGCAGAGGTTTACTTGAGCTGACACTACTACTAGAGTTCCATGTACCAAGTGCTAAGTTAACCATCATCCGCGCTACTTTAGGTGGAAGCATACCCTTTTTTCGGTCAGCGTATGGTTTACCCCGATCGCGTTCTGTCCAGGCATCAATATTTTGAACCGCTACTGTTCTGCCAAAGATCAGACCATTTGGTGTCTGAGCTAAAACGAGCTCAAGTATATTGGAGTGGTGAAGTAAGACCGAGGCTGACAAGCCTGAGCGAGGACCTTCAACATAACGTGAACTTTTGCCTGCATCTCTCAAAGCCTGCTTAATTTCCACTTCAGATACTGGTGGTAAGTGATCACGACCGATTTCGCTGATCGCGAAAGTAACTTTTTCTTTTTCACTATACTCTAAGAGATACTCTAAAAATGCTGCTTGAGCTGCTTCTGGGGTAAGCGTTTCAAACTGCTGTATGACCCTGGCAGCTTTGACTGTACCACCTACTCGATGTAATGCAGCGTGAGCTGTTTCATCATCGGCAAATTCACAGAGAGCCATAGTATCAGCAACACGTGAGACGTTTGCCTCAGTAAAACAAACTTGCAACTCTACAAAAGACAAGTCTGGTGTATTACCCAGTAGAAAAAGATACAGTGAATTGGCCACGATTATATGCTCAGTACTTCGACTACGGTTTGTTCTTGGCGATGACCTTTGACGCGTCGGTAGCGTGATTTTGCTTTATAGGTAGCAACTCTTATTTTCTTACCACGTTGATGATTGAGTACTTTAAGCACTACAGCAGCTTTCTCTACTAGAGGTGAGCCGACCACACTATTGGTGCCATCACTGGTAAGAATAACATCATTTACGGTGAGTTTTGCGTCTGGCTCTTGGTCAAGAAGATCCACTACAAAAGTGTCTCCTACACTGACTTTGAATTGCTTGCCGACGAGTTGAATGATTGCGTAAGGTTTCATACTTCTTTCTTGAGTGGTTATTGTACCATATCTTTAAAATTTAAGAGATGTGTAAAACACCCCTCACCGGTGAGTGAAGATTGATAGACTGAATTACGCCAAATAAAGCACAGACCGTCAAAATTGAGCTGCCTCCATATGAAAGTAACGGTAAGGTGACACCTGTAATAGGTAGAATACTCATGTTCATACCAATATTAATGCCTGCTTGGACCATAATCATGGTGGCGGCTGCCATACAAAAGTAGCGCTCGGTCAAGTGATGCGCTCGAAGACCAACTCTAATGCAGAACAATACAACTCCAGCATAAAGACTAATGACGATTATGCCCCCAAAAAATCCCAATTCCTCCGCTAAAGACGCGAAGATAAAGTCAGTTTGGCGTTCTGGTAAGAAGCGTAAGTGTGATTGGCTTCCCTGCCCGATACCGCGACCTACTACTTGGCCTGAGCCCACAGCGATCAGCGCTTGTTGGGCGTTGTAGCTGGCATCTTGGTTGGTGCTGGTTCCCACAAAGCTAGTAATCCGAGCTTGCTGGTAGGGCTTAAGAAAATTCCAACCAATAATTAACGACGCCAGCGAGGCAATACCAAGTAACACCAAGTACTTACTGGGAATTGGGCTGACAAATAGCATTACGGCAAAGGCAGCAATGTAAATGACGGTTGTGCCGAGATCCGGTTCAATAACTATCAGTACTGCTGGGATCGCTACTACAGCCAAAGGCCAGACGAGTCGCTTGAGATTTTTGGGCGGAGCAACTTCGAGAATTTTAGCCGTTAGTAATCCAACTCCTAAGACAGCCAGTTGCGATGGCTGGATGGAAAAGAGCGTACCAATATCGATCCAGCCGGCAATACCTCTAGTTGTTTTGCCAATTAATAATGGAATTACCAGCAGTACGCATAAGCCAGCATAAATAAGCCAGCGTTTTTGCTCTAACTGTTGATACGAAAGTCGTGATACGACAAAGAATACGGCAAAGCCTAAACAGAAAAAAATAAACTGCGGCGCTGCTAACTGAGGACTAACACTCTTAAGCGTGAGGATACTTAAGAAACCTAAGATCGCCATTACTGCTGGGAGAAACCAATTACGCATTTCTCTATTTTACAATAGTTACGTCATCTCCCTTAAGCAGAGTACAATTGGTTTTTCGTTCAATTTCACTGGTCCACTCGGTGGGCCAAGTAGGTAGCTGAACAGTTACTCTGGTGTCAGGTGTCAGGCCTTCTTTTTTTCGTAGGTTTTGAAGCAGCCGCATGATTTCACGAGCTTCACCTTCAGCCTTTAGTTCAGGTGTTAACTCAGTGCTCAAAGTTACAGTTACCTCTGATTTTCCCATTTGCCAAGTAACCTCTTTGACGTTCAGCTCGGCTGCTAAGACTGCCAAGAGTTCTTTTTCGGCTGATAAATCGGTGGCTGCCTGAACGGTTACACGAGCGAGTGGCTGTCGGACCTTAATTCCCGCCTCAGCTCGTTGTGCATGGCCCTTCTCTACCACTTCTTTGATAAGTCTCATTTGTGAGAGTAGCTCAACATTGGCAGTGACTTGGTACTCCTCGGTCAGCGGCCAGTCACTATGGTGAACCGAACTACTGGTTTTAGTAACGGTTTGAAAAACAACTTCACTAAAAAATGGAGCGAATGGCGCAAATAGCTGGGCTAGTACTCTAAGTGTGTGTCCGAAGACTTGACTAACTTGAGCATTATCAGTGGCCTTAATTCGTTCCCGACTTAGGCGTAGATACCAGGTCGAAAAGAGATCAATAAAAGACATCAATCGACGGCTGACCTTAACTACATCATACGAATCCATCTCAAGTGTCAATTCATTTACTAATGCTTCCAACTCCGCTAACAACCAGCGATCCATAATATGGGTTGGCTCTTTAGGAGTATTGACTGTTTCCACGGTTGTATCAGCAAAACTTTGGTAGAAAGCTACAATATTCCACCAGACAACAAAAACTTTTCGTCGGATATCTGAGACATCTTTTTCACTAAAGACTAGATTTTCACCCTTCATCACCGTAGAGCTCATCATGTACATTCGTAATGTATCCACACCATACGTGTTCATCAAAATCTCAGGATCAGGATAGTTTTTCTTCGATTTGCTCATTTTGGTGCCATCATCACCTAAAATAGTGCCGGTAGTGAGGACATTCTCGAATGGTTCTTTTTTAAATAAAGCCGTCGACATTACATGCATGGTGTAGAACCAAGCTCGGGTTTGAGCGATGTACTCACTCACAAATTGAGCTGGATAACGAGCTTCGAACGTATCTTTGTTTTCAAATGGATAGTGCTGTGAAGCAAACGGCATCGAACCAGACTCTACCCAGCAGTCAAAGACTTCTTTTACACGGCGACCTTTGATACTCCGTGCGTCATCAATCCACAACTCAATATCGTCAATAAATTCACGATGAATGTCAGTAATTTTAGCTGCCTCCTCAGGAATAACTGCCCATTCTTGGAGCTCTGCCACTGAACCAATAACACGGTATTGGCGATGGAGGGCGTGGTTGACTAAGGCATCGGAGTTACCGTCAGCTGCCCAAATTGGCATGGGAGTTCCCCAATAGCGTGAACGTGAGATGTTCCAATCAGGTGCCGTTTCCAGCCCCTTCATAAAACGACCGTGTTTAAGATGCTCGGGCACCCAGTTAATATTCTCGTTGAGAGCTAACAAATCAGCTCGTAACTGGGCAATATTAATAAACCAGGCTGGTAATGGAGCGTGATAGAGTCGAGTGCCGCAGCGATAACAGGTTGCTACTGTATGGGTGTGGGCCTCTTGCTTATAGACGAGGTTCCGCTCACTCAAATCGGCATCAACTAATGGATTAACCTTCAAGAGATACTGACCAGCCCAAGGTGTTACTTCAGCATTTAACTTGCCTTGATCATCTACATGCTCAATTATCTGAATGCCTTGGTCTTTCATTACTCGATAGTCATCCTCACCATAGGCAGCTAAGGTGACGATACCAGTGCCATCGTCAGCGGTGACGAATGCATCAGCTACCACCACACCTGATTTTTCATTGTTGGCAGGAGGGTAAAAATTGTAATGAGGCGTGAACTTAACAGCTGATAACTCTTGACCGGTTAAGCTCTCTAACACTTCATATGGCACATCCGTTTTTAACTCACTCACCCTACTCTCCGCTAGGATGTAGTACTCTGCGCCCTGTTTTACTTTTACATAGAGCAAATCTGGATTAACTGCTAGGGCAGGTGTGGCGATTTTATTCCATGGAGTAGTTGACCATGCTAGTAAAAAGGTACTTTCTTGACCAACAACTGCATACTTGTAAGTAGTTCCTGGCTCGGTGACCTCAAGATAACTATTATCCATGGCGATCTCAAAGTTTGATAGTGGTGTCGAACAGCGAGGGCAGAATAAGATAACTTTTCTACCTTCATAGACTAAGCCTTTTTCGTACAGCTGCTTAAAACCCCACCAGACAGACTCCATAAATGAAGCATCCATAGTTTTGTAACTGTTTTTGAAGTCAACCCATCTCCCCAACCGGCCGATGATACGCTCCCATTCTTTGTCTAATCTGAGAACTTCACTGCGACAGGCTTGGTTAAAAGTGGCTATTCCCAGTGCCTCTATACCTTTTTTACCACCTTTAATCCCCAGCTGTTTTTCCAGCATATTTTCAATGGGCAGACCGTGACAATCCCAGCCCCAGACTCGTTCAACGCGGTAACCTTTCATTGCCCAGTATCTCGGCACCACATCTTTGGTGGTAGATGCTAATAGATGTCCATAGTGTGGCATGCCAGTAGCGAATGGTGGTCCATCATAAAAGACATAGGCTTTATCTGCAGGCCTCTGCTCTACGGATCGCTCGAAGGCTTTGTTCTCATGCCATTCGTTCAAGATGCTCTCCTCTATTTCAGGAAAGGATGGTGGCTTACCAAACTGTAATGGTGTTTTCATAGTGTTGTATTTCTGTTGGCTGCTACTCAAAAAAAAGCCTCGTTACCCAACGACAATAATCATTGACTAACAAGGCTTCTCTAGCGAGAAAGGTACCAACCTTATGTACTAACTTCCAGCGATTACGGGCTTACCCGGTCTGATCTAGTACCACGTATGGTTTCTGCAGACGCTTGGTGATAATTCACCTCCCTGCTGATAACAGAGTTGAGCTTGAAAATATTGTAACACAGAATTATTTTTGTCTTAAGAACGCGGGGATCTCGAACTCGTCATCAAAGGCAGAGTCTTGGTTCTGTGATTGCTGGCTTGATGACTGCGCCGCAGGCTGCGAAGGATTGTTCTGGATTTGATCGCCAAATGCTTGTGAACGGACGTATGGTTGAGTCGGTTGATTAGGTGACGGCTGTGACATTTGAGAGGTCGTTAGTGGCTGAGTAAAACTTCCTGGCGCTCGGTCAATTCTAACTCCCTGAGGTTCGGCTGGTTGTTGCTGATGTTGTTGAGACATCGATGTGGGCTGTGGTTGTAAGCGACGGCTTGATTCTCGTGAATATGCACCAAAAACGGGACGATTAGTCGCGGCGTAACCCATTTGCCGCTCATCAAAACCAGTGGCGATCACGCTGATACGGATGCCAGAGCCAGCATCTTCATTGATAGTGGCACCGAAGATGATGTTGGCGTCAGGATCGGCGGCATTGGCGATAATAGCCGAAGCATCAGATACTTCACTCATCGTCATATCTGAGCCACCAATGACGTTATAGAGAATACCCTTAGCACCTTCAATTGACACCTCAAGTAATGGCGATGAAATGGCCATGCGAGCCGCGGTGGCTGCTCGGTTTTCACCGCTAGCTTCACCAATACCCATCAAGGCTGATCCTGAATCGGCCATGATCGTTTTGACGTCAGCAAAGTCGACGTTTATTAGTCCTGGCACGGTGATTAAGTCAGAAATACCTTGTACACCTTGACCAAGTACATTATCGGCCAGCCGGAAAGCGTCGAGTAGGGTCATTTTCTTGTCAACAACATCCATTAAGCGCTGGTTTGGAATAACGATTAAGGTATCTACTTTATCCTTAAGATCGGCGATACCCTCTTCTGCTGAGTGCATTCGGCGAATACCTTCAAAAGCAAATGGTTTAGTTACCACAGCTACAGTCAGCGCTCCCGACTCTTTAGCAATTTCTGCAATCACTGGAGAGGCACCTGTACCGGTACCACCACCCATGCCAGCGGTGATGAAGACCATATCTGAATCAAAAAGGAGATCTTTAATCTTTTCGCGACTTTCTTCTGCGGCTGTCCGCCCTACCTCTGGATCAGCACCTGAGCCTAGTCCCTTAGTAAAGTTATTACCAATTTGGAGTTTAGTATCAGCTTTGGAGGTTAACAATGCTTGGGCGTCAGTATTGACGGTGATAAACTCAACCCCTTGAATTTGATTGGAGGTGATCATCGAGTTGACGGCATTGCCACCACCACCACCCACACCAATGACTTTAATCTTGGCAAAAGTTGTGTTTGAAGGTTTAACTAATCCCATATTTTGCGGAGCCTTATTTAAGTCCCAAGTGTATCATTAAATGTCATAACACCAAAGAGTCAAGACTTGAGGAGTGAATACTGTGGTTATGGAATAACTGACTTAATTGCGTCAACCAGCTTTTGGACGATATTGCCGCCCTTGAAAGCCGGAAAAAATGAGCCAAAATCGGAACTCTTCTTGAGAACCTGGCTTGGGTGTTGTCGGCGACCATATTGCAATAAGCCAATACTTGTGGCAAAGGATGGCTTCTGGATATCGTTGACTAGGCCACCTAATTCTACAGGCTTGCCAACTCTGACTGGCAGATTCAGCACTCTTTTGGCTACTTCCACTAAGCCCACCGTCTCTGCTCCGCCACCAGTGATTACCAGTCCAGCTGGAACTTGTTGTGTTAAGCCTTCTCGATCCAGCTGTTGCTTAATCATCTGACAAATTTCTTTCATCCGCGGCACCATAATACCCTCAACTAATGCTCGTTTCGAAAGCGAATCGACATTTTCATCAAGATTTAACGATTTAACATCTAGCTCGTCAGCTTTTTTACGACGCTTGTTAAGTTCTTCCTTGGATTCTCCAGGAAAGGGCGAGGCAATTTGATGCTCTTCTTTGGATAAAGCGACCTTGATTTTTTCTGCACTATCTAGACTGACTCGGCAACCTAAAGCGATATCTTGAGTTATGTGTCGAGCTCCAATGGGTAAAGCACCAGAGAACGCTAAGGCCCCATCAACATAGGCACAGATCGAGGTAGAGCCTGCCCCAATATCAGCAACTACGACACCAAGTTCTTTTTCTGTTTCACTCAGCACCACCTCCGTGGCGGCTAAACCAGAGAATACAAAGCCATCAACTTGTAGCCCTAAGTCGTTGACACATTTTTCTAGATTTCGCATCGCGGTAGACATACCCGTCACAATGTGAACTTCCGCTTCTAACCGAACACCCGTCATGCCTACGGGATCTTTAATACCATCTTGTGAGTCAACTTTAAAGTTTCTTGGTATCACGTGCACTATTTCACGATCGGTAGGTAAAGAAATGGCCCGAGCAGCTTCAATTACTCGGTCAACATCTTCCGCAGCAATTTCTTGAGTAGGCGAAGCCACCGCTACCACGCCTTTGGAGTTCAGTGTTCCGATATGGGTGCCTGAAAATGATAAAAAGACATTCTTTACATCGAAGCCAGCCATTCGCTCGGCAGCATCTAGACTTTCGGTCATGGTCTCCACCACTTGCTCTAGATTAATGATGGTACTTCTTTTCATGCCACGAGATGGCACCACAGACACGCCTACTACTTGCAGCTGTGAGGTTCCTTCCAACACGGTGGCTATTAGAGTGGCACATTTATCAGTTCCAAGGTCAATGGCAGTTATAACGGGGATACGTGACATAAGTTAAGTATTCACTAGCATAGCAAATTCACGGGCTTTGTGGAAATACAGCTTGTGAGTTGACAGTTTTTAATACAGGTAGCTTAAATCGAACGTCAATTTCAGTAACAGGCTCATTTACTTTTGAAAAGTCGAATGATTCCTGAATGTACTGCAGTTTCTTTAGATCATTCTCTGCATTTGCTAAACCAAAAATGATGGTTCGATTACTTGCTAAGTAAAGTATACCTACTTTTTCTTTACTTATGGTGACGCGTTCTGCCTCTATTTGAGAACTCTGTAAACTTTGCCTTAGTTTGAGTAGTGACGGGTGCCAGTAGGTGGTGAAGGCGTCATCTGAGAGTAAAGCCGAGACATCTTCAATTAAAAATAATTGAGTTGTGATGTCAGGATCGGGATCTTCAATCACTCTAGCCTGCTGATCCACGCCATATTGCTTTGAAGTACTCAGATCTTCCAGTATATATCCCAGCGGTTGTTGCTCAAGGGCAAGTACGACTGTACTGGGAAAAACTCGCTTTACCTTGATAACTTTATACTGAGGGTTGTCCTTGAGTGCAGCCTGCGCCTGTGTCTGCAGCGATGCTGACATCACCTTTGAGCCTTTTAAGCCCTGAAAGTAAGACATCAACTCCGAGTGACAGTGAAACTCTGCAATATAGCACTCAATTGAGTTGACTCTACCGAGTTGGGAAATTATAAATAATGCTCCTAACCAAGCAGCAATGCCGATAACGATCATTCTAAGCATGAATTAGTATAGCTGATTAGAGATTTCTTGTACCAGAGCATATAGCTTATGAGCACCTTCAGCAGTAAATGAGAGCGTGGTAAGCTTTTGGCGCATTGATCGTTGATAACGCTTTATCTTTTGCAAAGATGAGAAAGCAACTGCGGAAGAAAAATCCTTCTGGTGAATTACTAAGGCACCACCAGAGTCAGCTAAGAGTCTAGCATTAAGGAGTTGCTCGTCCTGAAGTGCGAAGGGTAACGGGATTAAAATAGCCGGCAGTTTAGCAATTCCCAGCTCTTGAACTGTGTTCGCCCCAGCCCTAGAAATTGCTGCCGTAGCATGGTGGTAAATCCACGTTAGCTCTGCTTCATTGACCCATTCTTTAATATAGTAACGTGGCTGCAGCTCTTTACTCAGCTTGCTTTTAGTTCTCTCTAAATCTTTTCGATAGTTTTGTCGAGCATGCGCATTCCCTACTTGGTGAATTACCACCCACTCTTTTAGTAGCTCCGGCAGCATTTGTGCTACCACGCCATTAATCGTTTGCGAGCCCTGATTGCCTCCAGTGACGTATAACAGTGGTAGCTGCTGAGTGGGAGTGAGTTTTAACCATGATGGCATCACAACGTGAGAGTTGAGGAGGCTTGAGCGTACTGGATTGCCGGTGACCACGATTTTTTTGTCTGAAATAGGATACTGACCAGGAAATGAAACCGCTACTGCATTTGCAATGGAAGCAATAGCTTGATTAGCTTTACCTAAGACTGTGGTTTGCTCGTGAGTGACAATGGGTATACGTCTTAGCTTGCAGGCAAATGCTACCGGCACAGCCAAGTAACCTCCAAATGAAAGAAAAATGGTGGGTTTATATTTTCCCAGCAGTAGCCAAGCTTTTAGGATTGCGCTACCCAAGGTAAATGGCAGTAGTAGTCTCTCTACCAATGTAGTATTGCCAAATTTAGGAGCCGAGAAGTTCACAAAGGGAACTTCGAGTAACTCAATACTCTTTTTTTCTTGGCTTATCTGTTTTAGAGCTGGTTGGCTGAACTCTCTGCCAAAGAAAATTACTTTGTCTGCGGGATGATGTTGCCGAATATACTCGATGGTCGCTAAAGCAGGTGTCAGATGGCCACCAGTAATTAGTATTTTCATGATTTAGTGCTTCTGATGAGGATGCCTGTGGCAAAGAGTATCATTACCAATGATGAACCACCATATGAGAAAAAAGGTAGTGGTACACCGGTTAATGGTACCAATGCCAAAACCGCCGACAAGTTTAAAATTATCTGGGATGTAATCCAGATCAAGATGCCGTAGCCCACTAACTTGTTAAACAGTGGTACTTCAGCTTGGGCCACCATTCTAAAACCGAACCATAGATATAGCATAAACAGAGAAATAATAAGACTGGAGCCAACAAAGCCTACCTCTTCAGCTACGATAGCAAAGATAGAGTCAGTACTGGCTTCTGGTATATAAGAAAATTTTTGTCTTGAATTGCCAATACCCAGACCAAACCAACCGCCATTTCCTAGAGCTAAGGTGATTTGTCTAATATGAAAACTGGCACCTAGTGGATCTGATTCTGGATTAAGAAATGTCGTCACTCTACGCATCCGGTAAGGCGAAAGTGCGATCAATAAAGCAAGGCCCAGCACACCTAACGCACTAATACTAAAAAATGTTTTTAACTCACCTCCGGCCAAGAAGTACATGGTGAAACTGATAGCTAACAAGATTAAAACCGAGCCTAAATCCGGCTGAAACATAACTAAAATTACCGGAAGAATTGTCAGAAATAAAAACGGCAAGAATCGCTGGTGTTGACTCATCCAGGAAGCGAAAAAAAGGACTACACCTAACTTAACATACTCAATTGGCTGAAAACGGATGGGGCCCAGTAAGATCCAGCGATAAGCTCCATTAATTTCCCGACTGAGACCAGGAATGAAAACTGTTATGAGCAAGAGTATCCCGATACCATAGAGCCAAGGTGCTAGCTTTTGCCAGAAAGTCATAGGTATAAAGTAGGCGAAGATCATGGCAGCAGTGCCAATTGCAAAACGAATGGCCTGAAGCCTCAGGAAATGATATTGATCGCCAAAGTTATTGAAAGCTTCTACCACCGAAGCTTCGAAGACAAACAGCAGCCCAATCGCCGACAAAATAAAGGTACACAACAAGAGACCTCTACTAGGATGTAACCACCCAAGATGACTGTGCTTTAAATGACGGCTAACCATACTCCAAACAATGTTAACATGATCTGCACTAACCACGCTCGTTGAACAATCTTTGGCTCTTCCCAACCATATTGTTGAAGAAATAGATGAAATGGTGCAGCGGGTAGTAGTTTTTTCTTGAGAAATCGTTTGGAAAGTAATTGAATAAGTGAGCTAGAGATCTCCAGGACAAAAATTGCGCCGATGACGAGCAAAGCAATAGTTTTTCCCAGCAAGAGACCTACCACTGCTAAGGTAGCACCAAAGGCAAGTGCACCAACGTCGCCCATAAAGACGCGAGCAGGAAAAACATTGAAGTACATAAATGAAACCAGAGAGCCAATCCATAAGGCCAAGAACATTGAGAGTGGTACATCAAGAATTGATGCTGATAGAAACCACAAACCAAATAACGCAATCATTAGCACACCGGCTGCTAAGCCATCTAGGCCATCGGTAATATTAACAGCATTGGTAAAGGCCACAATTACAAAGGTAGCAAATGGTATATACAGCAAGCCTAGCTCAAAAGTGCCCACAAACGGGATATTAAGAAAAGAGATGCCCAGCTGAAAATATAGCATGCAGGCAATTACGGCACTCAGGAAAATTTGCAGCAGGAGCTTATGTTTTAGGCGTAAACCAAAAAAGCCGCTTTTCTCAAAGTGAAAAAACTTCTTGACATCATCATAGAGCCCAAGGATTCCAAATGACAGAAAAGTAAAGAAAATGACATTTATCTCTGATTGCTTATTTGAAAAAACACTGGTGATCTCTAGCCCAAAAAACTTTACTAGTGGCAGCATAATGGCGAATAACAGCGAGACTACGATAATTACCAGTAAGCCCCCGCCCACAGGTACGCCGACTTTATGTTGGTGGAAGGTATCAAAGATGGGAGTTAACTTTCCAAATGCATCACGAGTAGTTTGCTTTGCCCGCTGAAATTTTAAGGCATACAAAGTGTTAATAAACGGTACGATGAAGATGCTGGTCGTAATGAAAGCAAAAATAAGGAGACCGAGAGTGAGCGATAATGAACCCATATAAGCTTTAAGGTAGTCGTTCTATCCTAGCACCCATAGCACATAATTGTTCATCTAACGCTTCATAACCACGATCAATGTGCTGCTGGGGATCATGTAGTAACGTTACTCCTTGAGCTACCATGCCAGCGATCATCAGGGTTGCTCCATGTCGTAAGTCGTGTACCTCAAATTCACCGGAATGTAGTGGAGTTGGTCCCGTAATTCGGGCGGCGTGCAGGTCTGTCGGTAAGTAATCACTCAGATTAAAGTTGTATACCTCATCTGGAGCTTCCACATCCGGGTTATAGAGCTCAATTTCCGCGCCCATTTTCTTCAAAGACTCAACGTATGAGAAGCGGCGCTGTGAAACTGTTTCATGAAGAGTTGAAACACCTACCGCTTGGGTCATTAAGGTTACCCATAACGGCTGCCAATCGGTTTTAAAGCCAGGATGAATGGCAGTGGTTATGTCTGTCGCTCGGAGAGGGCCTTTGTAGTAGAATCGAGTGCCGTAATCACCGAGCTCATAGCCGGCTCCAATGTCATCAAGTTTGCTCAGAAAATTTTGCAAGTCATTCGTGCGAGTGTTTTCTACGATTACGTCACCTTTAGTGGCCAGGGCAGCGCAGGCGAACGAAATGACCTGGTTCTGGTCAGGCATGATCTTGAAAATTGAGCCAGTTAATTTTTCTACTCCATGAATCTCAATTTTTCTAGTTTGGGTGCGTCTAATTTTGGCACCCATGCTGTTTAAGTACGCTATTAAGTCATCGACTTCTGTTTCTTCAGCTGCATTTTCTAGGATGGTTACACCTTGAGCTTTGACTGCAGCCATGATGAGTGTTTCGGTACCAGTGTGCGAGTTCTTAGCGAAACGGTAGGTGGTACCTTTTAGCTGCTCTGTCTCTACTACAATATGCTGGTCGGTACTGGAAACTCGCGCGCCAAGGGCGATTAAACCATCAAAATGTCGTTCTAGTGGTCGTTTGCCAATTTTATCTCCACCCGGGAACGGGACTTTAGCTATCCCAAATTTGGCCAGTAATACCGGAATAAACATCGTCGACGCACGAGAAGCCTCGCCATGCTCAGGAGAAATTTCGTATGAACTCAGACCTGTGGGATCTATAAAGTACGCCCGGTCGCCAACCACATGAGCTTTGGCCCCTAATTGATCAATCAATATGGCTACTAAATTAACATCGCTAATGTGGCTAAAGTTAAGTAACCTAGATTCAGATTGCGCCAGTAATGCAGCAATCATTAATTTGTAAGAAGCATTTTTAGCGCCACCTACTCTTACAGAGCCATAAAGAGGTTGACCGCCAGTGATACGAAAAGTACTCATAGTATTACTTAAGATAAAAGACTTCTTCCTCTAATACTACCCCGAATTTTTCAGCTACTTTGTCTTTGACCTTTTTTACTAGCAACGCGACATCGCGTGCCGTGCCGCCACCATGATTTACAAAAAATGCTGCATGCTTGTGACTTACCTCTATATTTCCGATCTTTTCACCCTTCATCCCCGCTTGATCAATCAGGAAGCCACCGGAAATATGCGTTTTATCAGCAAATTGGGGAAAGAGGGCTTGTAAGTCAGGTGTATTTGGTGCGTTTTGAAAGATACAACCAGAGCTTGGCTCGCCTAGAGGTTGGGTTCTAGCTCTATACTCGGTAGCTTCTTTAATCAGTTGACGTGAAGTGTTGATATCACCAGGTTGTAAAGTAAACTCAACCTCAAGAACGATCTCCTTTGTTTCTTGGAAACGTGAGTGATCATACGTAAATCGACACTCCTCGACTGAGAGCCATTGCTCGTTACCAGCTCTGTCAAGTACGCGCACCTGAGAAATGTGGTTAGCAATTAAGTGCTGGAGGTAATGGGCATTGTTGTATACGGCACCGCCCACAGTGCCGGGAACACCAAGAAAATACTCGAGTCCAGTTAGGCCGTGATTATTACTTTTACCGACACACAACGAGGTCTTCTCCCCTGCACCAACGCGAATAACTGTAGGTACTTCTGTAACAGTAAACTCATTAAGCTGTAGATGAAGCACTACACCGACAATTCCATCATCGGCGACAATCACATTACTAGCGCCACCTAGCATGGTCAATGGCACCTCGAATTCATGACAAAATTTAACGATGCTCTTAACTTCAGCAATGGAGTTTGACTGAATATAGACTTCAGCTGGTCCCCCGATCTTAAAGTAGGTAAGAGGGGCTAAGACAAAGTCGAAGTTGACAGAGATACTAGGTAAATGAGTAGCTACGAGTTCTTGGGTTGTGGTCATAAAGTGGTTTGTAAGTGATCTATTACTTCGTAAATACTACCAGCACCTAGGGTTAGGAGTACAGTTTGCGAAGTTAGGCTAACGCTTAGATACTTAGCCAATGCTGTGACATCATGATAATTGGTAGCGGATAAATCAGGAAATTCATCTTCGATCGCTTGGCATAGTAAATCACTGGTCATGGTAGTATCGGCAGCTTCTCGGGCTGACGCAAAGATATCAATCATCACTACTTCATCTGCTTCCACAAATGCTTTAACAAACTCATTGAAGAGTGTTCGAGTACGAGAAAAGGTGTGGGGTTGGAAGGCTACAACCAAACGGTGATGGGGATACCACTCGCGAAAAGCATGAATAATTACTAGGACTTCGTCAGGGTGATGTGCATAATCATCATAAATAGGGGCAGCATTAACTGTACCTCGATACTCTGCCCGACGGCTGGTTGATCTGAAAGTAGCTAATGCATGTGCTGCGTCGCTAGGTGAAGTACCTAGAGTCACTGCAGCGGTGATAGCTGCTAAAGCGTTCATGACATTAAATTCACCGGGAATTTGTAGTTCTAGTTCGTATTCATTTTCTTGATACTCAAAGCGTGAGACGGTTTTACCAGGTACTTGGGTGTACTTGAGAAGTTTGACAGTAGCGTCAG
>JALYRS010000023.1 GCA_030855135.1 bacterium
CAACAGCATAATCCAACTTTTGAGCTTAGTGAAGTAACTTTTGGCTCCAATACCTTCTTGGCCGGGGCTGACGGTCTCCCCCATTAACGACACTTCAATATTACTGTGAAATTTTTCAATATCGCTGGCTAATGCCTGGAGTTCCTGGCGAATTTGCTCGATCTCTCGTTTAACTTGCTGCTCTCTGGCGTTAAAGATATCGTGTGTATCAACAGGATTAACTTGGTCGTGTAGTTTTTGACGTAAAAGTTCTTTTTTTCGGAGGGATTCTTGCTTGAGCTGATCAAATGAGGTAGCGTCAAAATTGTCGTTTGGTGCTGAGTCTGCCCACGATGGCCCGCCTGCTTTACTCAAGGCATCTCTAAAAAGTGAAGTGCTGTCTGCTTGAGGTGTAGAAAGTGATTGACGATTCTCACGTTCCACTTCAGCCATGGCTTGCGCAAACGGATTTATTGATGGAGCCCGCTTGGATGGAGAAGCTAGTGGTGTGTTAGTTGTCATCATACTTGACTTCGGTGGAAGTAAGCTCAATATTATAGGTTACTTTGTGCCAGAGTCAATCTCTGCCTAGTATTATACAAGAATTATCTTACAAAAAGGGGCAAGCTTAAGAACTTAAGCAATTAATTGATCAATGAGCTTTTTACGTTGAATTAACTTAGTAATGTAGGCTTTGTACTCTTCATTTTTTCGATACTCGGCTTGTGTTTTCTTGTCATCTATTTGTAAAAAGTACTCTTCTAGCTCTGCCTCCGTCGCCGACAAATTAAGTTCTTTACCGATCGCTTCTAAAATATACTCAAGTTGTAACCTCGCTAATGCAGTACTCGCTAGCTCGGCTGATAATTGATCAAAAGTCATCCCTCGGCGAGCGACGTAATCGTCGATACTTAATTTAAATTGCTGGAGCTCTTTGGCAAGGGACTCGAGCTCTGCTCTTGTTTCAGCTTTAATTAAGAGTTCTGGAATAGCTGGTTTGAGTGTGGCAATCAACGCTTTGAAAATATGCTGCGTGAGATGTTCTTTTTCTTGAGCTGCTTTTTGCTCATCAGTTTGAGGTGGCTGAGGGTTTTTAACATCAGCTTTAGCATCTTTTTTGGCAGCTTTTTCTTCAGCCACATGGGCTGCAAACTCTTTTTTGCCCTCAGCGACCGCTTTTTCATAACCTTTGGTGGAGAGTTGTGGTTTTTCAGCGATGTGAGCTTCTAGCTTCCAGTCTTGGCCGTACGTTAGGTCAACAGGATTAAACTCAGGAGATACCAAGGGCTGTTTACCACTTTTTATTAACTCGTCTTGATATACTGCAGGAAGAATTCTTCGCAGGGTGGCGTCAATTAATTTATCTTCACCAATCATGCTTTTCGCCAATTTTGGTGGCACTTTACCTTTGCGAAAACCTTCTAAGCGTACTTGCTTTGACAACTCACGTAGTGCTACCTGGTAAGCTGGCTCAACCAAGATCCAGGGTAACGTAATGGGAATGATTGTATTTGGAGCAATCACGCTAGCTTCGGCATCTGGTTTTACAGTGGTACTTGTTGTTGGTTCGGTGGTGGGGTTTTTCTTCGTCACGTGGCGATTATACACTGTGCAGGTATAAGATGAGTGATATACTTTGCTAGTTATCTTTATTGAGGCTTTCTATGGCAAATACTTCTGCAGTTTTACTTCATGTCATCTGTGATTATGTGGCAAACGGTATGGAATTTGGCGAAATTAGTAGTCGATTACAGTTACATCTAGAAAATCCTCATGGCGTGCGGATTCATCCCACTTCCGTTCCTTCCCTTGATACCATGGGCATCGGTTTTGTAACAGCTCAGTACGCATTTGCTCCTCACAACGGCAAGATGGTGATCTACGGTAATGCCGCACCTCGCCGAGGTGATAGTAAAGCTAAAAAAGATAACAGTGATAACGGCATTAAATATGCCCGATTAGATAATGGTGTAGAGATTGTTAACGTTAACTCTGAGTTTGCTTTTGGTTTCGTAAAAGAACATATTGTGGAGTTTCGTGATATTGATTGTCCAAATGGCGGCTCACAGTTTCGGTCACGCGATTACTTCCCAGAAAGAGTGGCCCGCTTGATCAATGGAGATCGCTCTATTTTAACCACTGAGTTAAAGGTTGAAGATATTCCTGATGTAGCACGTAACTTAGTTGCATGGACAGATGGTTTTGGTAATATCAAGACAACAATGCGTCATTCTGACTTGACCAAAATGAACTTAAAAGATGGTGAAACCGTCCAAGTAATTCTCAACGGTGTGAGTATGATCGGAGTGATCGCTACCGGAGGATTTTCAGTTGACAGAGGTGTATTGGCAGTCAATATCGGATCGTCAGGTTATGATGACCCTTTTGTAGAGTTCTTTTTGAGAGTTCATCACATGACCGAAAAGACAGCTGCAGTGCGATTTGATTATCCAGCTGGTGGCACTCCATTTGAGCTGAAGAAAATTAGTTAAACGCGATATCCGGCACGGTACCAGAGTGGCCTAATGGCGAGGTCTGCAAAACCTCCGTTCAGGGGTTCGAATCCCCTCCGTGCCTCATATGGATGAAAGCTCGCTGTAAGCGAGGTTTTATCCATATAAAGATACAGGGATGTCCAGTGCCCGATCAAGCGAATCTCCCACATGACAGTAAATGAGAATTTGACTCCCAAAAATGCATTACAACTGGGGTACGTATTAGTACAAGATGTAATCTATGATGAACAAGCTCCAGATGGTGCTATGGTGGATATTATCGAGCTAATTGAAAATAATGGTTATGTTTTAGGACAACCAGCTACTAACCTCGGTGTCGGAACCATGGTTGGTTTGTATGAACCAATAACTACGTAATATCATCTGATAACAGAAGAGTTATTTCAAACAGTGTCATTATTTATTAGCCAGAGCTCTAGCAATCATCCTCTGAATTTTTTGCTCGAACCTATACTGCTCAGGGCTGATTTCAGTCACATCTTCACCACTGTCAAAATCTACCCGTTCGACAACGCCAAAAGCGCGCAGGTTGTTAGTCCAGAGTAGAACTTTGTCGCGAAGTTCGGCATCACTGGGGTCAACAGTATCTCTTGCATCTACATTGAAAGTTGAAGTTACCCATGCCTTAACCTTTTGCTCTAGAGCTAAGTCTTCTAGGCTCATTTCCGTGGCCACACGATCATTATCCTGTTTAGCTGGTCTAACATCTACTCTGTCATCTGCATCCTTGACATGATCAATTGGTCTGCCTAAGCCTGAAGATTCTAATGTCATAATTGCTCATCTTTCTCTTTTACTCCGCCCTAATAAAGAAATCAAAATGTGGAATATGTGTCACGGTGATTATATCTTGCTTACAAGGATATGCTAAATACTCTTTAGACTCCACTAGATATTGATCTGGGTGTAGCCACTCCATAAACACCTCCTTACTTACATCGTAATTTTCCATGGGACCTTTTTTAGTGATATGAATTTGAAAATCCTCTCGGCCTTCATTAATCTTGGCACTTAACAGACATGCGCCGGTCTTCTGCTGTAAATTAGGCTCTCTGAAGAAGGTCACAGTACCCACTGCTAATGTAAAGATAATACCCAAGCTGATAAAAAATAGCACCCAAAAAAGCTTTAGCTCAGAGGGTCTGTTGAGTGACTTCCATAGCAAGATAATGTAATCAATCGTAAAGAACCAGCCCATCGCTAGGAGTATAAAAAATGCAAAACGCCAATTTCCTTCATGTATCCAACTGCCGGGAATTAACATCAGCACAGCAATGTTTATCAGATCGAGAAAAAGTCGAGGGTTATACCCTTGAATGGTAGGAGGCATAGTCATGTGCCTTGCAATCGTAGCAAAAATAAAGCAAAACAGTTAGTACCTCAAGAATGATACAATAACCCTTCATGAACTCGAGTCCAACATACTTTGTCCATACCTTTGGCTGTCAGTCAAATAAAAGCGATTCCGAACGAATTGCTGGCGATTATGCTGCTCGCGGTTATGTGGCTGCCGAAGACTGGCGTGAATGTGACGAACTGATAGTTAACACCTGTGCCATTCGTCAAAGTGCTGAAGATCGCGCTAAGGGTTTTTTGCACAACGTCATGGTTTACTTTAACGAAACAAATCAGCCTCGACCTAAAATAATTTTGACCGGCTGCATGACGCATCATGGACAAGAAAAGCTCTACGAAATGTTACCGATTGTGGATGAAATTTTGCCCATCAATGAAGTTGGTTTTAATCACTCCGCACTACGCAAAGATCTCAAGCATGCTTGGTTGCCTATTTCTACAGGCTGTAATTCCTTCTGTACGTTTTGTATTGTGCCCTACTCTCGCGGCCGAGAGACTTCCCGCAGTCTTGATTCAATTATGACTGAGGTGGCTGATCTGGTAGCCAAAGGCTATCAAGAGATTACGCTCTTAGGCATGAATGTTAATTCATGGGGACTCGAGCGCGTGGGAATTGGTTTTAGAAAAATCATGATGGAGAATAAAAACTTCACTCGTGAGGATTTGCCAGATAATCAGTCTCAGTACTTAAAGACCAATACAACGCCACCATTTGTGGAGCTGCTGAGGGCGATCTCGGCGTTTCCGGAAATTAAAGTCATTCGCTTTCTGACCAGTAATCCGTGGGATTTTCATGATGAGTTAATTGAGGAAATTCGGGTTAATAAAAAAATTGATCGCTATATCCATCTCCCCGTTCAATCTGGCAGTAATACTGTTCTGTACCGAATGAATCGTGGTTATACTCGCCAGCGATACGTTGATATTGTAAATAAGTTGCGGGCGGCTGATCCTGACATTGTGGTGGGAACTGATTTGATTGTCGGCTTTCCCGGTGAAACAGATGAAGAGTTTAACGAAACAGTGCTGTTAGCACAAGAGATTAAGTGGAAAGTGGGATTTGTGGCGATCTACTCCCCGCGCCCAGGTACGGCTAGCTGGAGAATTTACCCAGATGATATACCCCATACAGTGAAAAAAGCACGTTGGGAAACATTAGATCAAATAATCAACAAAGCTAATTTACATCAGCGACCAGTTATTGTATGAGAAAACTACTCTCAATTGTGGGACCAACGGCGGTGGGGAAATCTGCCTTCGCAATGGAGGTGGCAGCTTCTCTTGTAGCCGACAAGAAGTATCTAGGCATAGACCTGATCTCGGCCGATTCTCGTCAAGTGTATGTGGGCTTAGGTACTCTAAGTGGCAGTGACGTGCCATCAAGTTTTACTACCTCTACGACATCCGAATTACAGTATCCATTTCTTCAAACTGCGGACGGTGGCATTCGCTTGCACGGGGTGGAGGTTATCTCCCCCACCACCGAGTGGTCGGTGTACCATTTTCAATCTATGGCTGAGGCAGTAGCTGAGTGGAGCTGGGGACGTGGATCGTTGCCGATCATAATTGGTGGTACGGGAATGTACCTCCGCTCCATAGAGTTACCCGGCATGAAGCTTCAAGCTGGACCAAATGAAGAGGTGCGTCACGCCGCCAATGATAAAACAGTTGAAGAGTTACAGTCATGGCTCATTTCTCTTGATGAAACCACATTAGAAAACCTTAATGACTCTGATCGTCACAATCCTCGGCGATTAGTCAGAGCTATCGAAAAGGCTGTGGCTGCTAATCAAGTGGGAGAAGTAACGAAAAAAGTTCAGCAACCTTCGGCTCTGTTTGAAGCTGAGGCCTTAAGTATTGGCTTGCAGGATGAGTTGACGGCCATTGAGTCACGGATAAAATCTCGGGTTAGTAGGAGACTTGCGGCAGGAGCAGTTGCTGAAGTAGAGCAAATTATGGCAAATGCGGAAATTGCCGGTACCCCAAAAGTGCCTGCTCTCTCAGCCACGGGTGTAAAACCGATTATGGCTCACATCAGAGGAGACATAAATCTGGCAACGTGTGAGCAGCAGTGGTTTACTCAAGAGCGTCAGTATGTGAAGCGCCAGCTTACCTGGTGGAAAAAATATGGGGTGGTTGAGTGGTGTAGCGTTGGCCATGATGGGTGGCAGGCGTCTGCCGTATCAAAGATTAAAAGCTGGTTGTACCAAGCCTGACATGAGATATACTAAAAACATGGCCAATCCTTTTCAATTTAAGAATCAAGTCGTTATTGCACCAATTAGCATTATCTTTACGGTAGCTTTGTTGTTAGGTCTGTACTTCTTCTACTCCATCAGAGAAATCGTAACTTTGTTGTTTTTGGCTTTTATCTTGATGGTGGCTGTAAATCCGGCTGTGACATTTCTGCAGAATCGAGCGCGATTTCCTCGAGCACTTGCTACTGTGGTAATGTTTCTGATTGTATTACTGGCTTTAGGTATCTTAGTTGGGTTAGTTGTGCCGCCGTTGACACAGCAGTTGTATCAGTTAGTTAAAGTAGTAAATATTCCTTTTGTCCAACGAGAGATTGCTAACTTAAACTTTACGTTATCAGAAATCGGTAATCTAGCCGAGAGGGTTGGTAGCTCTTTATCGGTGGTACTGCCAATTATTACCTCAACTTTTTCTGGTATTTTTACCTTTTTCACCTTGATTGTGATGTCGGTATATCTGACTCTCGATCGGCCAAATCTACATAAAAAAGTTGGCTGGTTTAGTCGTAATCCTAGCCATTATGCCTTAGCTAAAAAATTTCTTGACTCACTTGAAGAGCAACTAGGTAGCTGGGTCCGTGGCCAGATCACTTTGATGGTGGTGGTAGGTGTTATTACCTATATTGGATTACTGCTACTCTCAGTGCCTTATGCCTTACCACTAGCAGTTTTAGCCGGCTTACTGGAGATTATCCCTAACCTCGGTCCCACCATAGCCGCTGTACCCGCCGTGATTCTAGCTTATATTGCTCTCGGTCCAGTGATGGCTGGAGTGGTAGCATTATTTTATATAATAGTTCAGCAAGCAGAAAATAATATTATCGTGCCGAAGATTATGCGCGATAATGTCGATGTTAATCCGTTAATTGCGATTACCACGATACTGATCGGTCTTAAACTCGGTGGTGTGACAGGCGCTTTATTGGCGGTGCCGGTCTACATTGTGGTTAGAACCGTCTATAGCATGTGGTACCACCATCAAACTCCTACAACTGAGGTATAATACGTTTGAGTGTAACCGAGCAATGTCTCTTAGGTTTACCTAAGAGAGGAAAGTCCGGACAGCTGAACGTAGGGTGCCTACCGAAAGGTAGGGAGTTTGCACCGTGAGGTGTGAGCGACAGTAAGAGCAACAGTGACGAACAGGGTGGCGCCTGTTGAAACGACCAAGCTACTGGGTGTTTGCGCAAGCAAACGGCAATCCTCCCCGCTGCAACTGACGACCTTCACCTAAATGGACACGTTCCCTATTGGTATCTTGTATACCGAGGTGATAATGACGCAGGCATAGATAGATCATTGCATAAAACAGAATCTGGCTTACTGGTTACACTCACTCTTATGAGTTGAGACCTGCCTAAAATAGCTATATACTTTGGGATAGGAGCTTCTTATGGATTCTACATTCACATCTTGGTACACCTCATTGAGTTTGGCCACCTATCAGCTGTTGTCGCAGTTTAGTCAGTTTATACCTCGTATTATTGGGGCAATTTTGGTTCTGATTATTGGTGCCGCGATCGCGAAAACACTTCGTAAGCTGGTAATCAGTTTACTGCAGAAGCTGCAGGTAGCTAAAGGGCTGAAGAATACTCCGGTAGAGTACTTTGTAATGAATGCTGAGTTGGGTCAGCACATTGAGGAAGTTGTCGGTTCACTTCTCTACTGGCTAGTGATGTTAATCGTGATTCATAGTAGTGTCTCAATTCTCGGTCTCCAACCTCTATCTGAAGTCTTGTCTAAGATTATTGATTACTTGCCAAATATTCTCTCTGCAGTAATTGTTCTATTCTTCGGCCTATTACTGGCTGGAGTAGTTGAGAGTTTAGTCAAAGCGGCTTTAAGAACTATTGATGGCCACAGTGGCCGTGCTCTGGGGAAAGTAGCTAGTTACTTAGTTATGGCTATTGCTGTTTTAGCTGCCGTTTCTGAGTTAGGTATTGCTAGTGAATTTATCACCATTTTATTTGTGGGCTTTATCGCGATGGTGAGTTTGGGTATGGGTCTGGCAATTGGCCTGGGTGGTCAAGACGTAGTGAAGAAGGTACTGAATCGTTGGTACGACAACTCTATCGCCCCTCTTTCAGAGCCAGATGCGCTTGAGCCTGAAGCAAAATCAGCTAAGAAGAAAAGCGCATGAGCAACTGGCAAGCACTAATCCTGGGCTTAGTTCAGGGCTTTACTGAGTTTCTTCCGATCTCAAGCTCTGGTCATTTAGTTTTATTTCAGCAATTATTTTCACTTGATGAGCCATTACTGGCGTTTAATATCTTGGTGCACGTGGCGACTTTACTAGCCATTATTATCTTTTTTGGTAAGAGCTTACTAAAAGTAACCTTTAGAGAGTTACTCTTATTAGGTATCGCATCGGTGCCAGCGGTTATTGTGGGTGTAGTATTTAAAGATCAAATTGAAGCGTTATTTGAGAATGATATATTTCTTGGACTAGAGTTAATTGTTACGGGTCTGATTAATTTTTATATTGATTGGAAAATTCAACGATCGAAGGATGTGCCGGTAACTGAAGTAGTCGCCATAGACACCAGAATTGTAGAACAACTAAATCCTGTTAAGAGTTTATTTATAGGTGCCGCACAAGCCTTTGCCATTATTCCCGCCATTTCTCGCTCTGGTAGCACCGTAGCAGGTGCCCTGGCAGTGGGCATGGATCGTGAATCAGCTTTTCGTTTTTCATTTTTGTTAGCCATTCCTGCTTTAGCTGGGGCTGGAGTGCTGGGAGCAAAAGATGTACTAGATGCCGGATCTTTGCCGTTAGAGCCGCTGACATATGTCATAGGTGGCTTAGCCGCCTTGGTTGCGGGCTTGATCAGTCTGAAGTTTTTTAAGTATGTCATCACCAAAGCCCGGCTGCTCTACTTTGGCTGGTACTGTGTGATACTCGGTGTGATTATCACTCTACTGCCGATACTGTAATGCTTCTAACACCTCGGTTTCTCCAATTTGGGATATACCTTCTAGATCTGAGATAGTTTGGGCAACTTTTATAACTTTAAAGTATCCCCGACCTGATAAAGACAGCTGCTTCTGCGCCTGATTGAGGACAACTCGAGCGGAAGATGTTAGCGAACAAACACTGTGAAGGACCTCTGTAGTTAGAGAGGCATTCAGCTTGGTGCTTAGCTTTTGATAGCGTGCTGCTTGCAGTAAACGAGCCTGAGTGATCTGTTTTTGGCTGTCAGTTATTGAAGCGCCGGGTAAAAATGTGAATGATTGCTTACTGTCAGTGCCTGGTATCGTTTCAAACTCTCCCATCGTCACTCGTAAATCAAACCGATCAAGTAAGGGCCCGGATAGTCGTTTTTGATACTGAGCCACTTGAAGTGGTGTACAGATGCAATTTTTATGAGTTGCTCCGGCGTAACCGCAGCGACAAGGATTGGTGGCGGCAATTAGTTGGAAATGAGCTGGATACGATGTACTGCCCTGACTTGAAGAAAAAACGACTTCATGTTGTTCTAGTGGTTGACGGAGCATATCTAGTATTGACGGGGGAAACTCGGCAATTTCATCGAGAAAAAGAATGCCCCGGTGAGCTAGTGTGATTTCCCCTGCTACTAGTTTGACTCCCCCACCCAGTAAGCCGGTTCGAGATATTGAGTGGTGCGGCGCTCGAAATGGACGAGTAATGATGGTACTGCTGCGTAATAGTCCGGCCGCTGAGTAGACGCTGGTGACTTCTTGAGCTTCAGCTGGAGTCAGCTTCGGGAGTAAATGAGGAAAGAGCTGTGCTAATTTCGTCTTCCCGCTTCCGGGTGGACCGGTGAGCAACACAGAATGTCCACCTGCTGCTGCAATCAATAACGCTCGCTTGGCATGATACTGACCGATGATAGATGGCAATGGCAGTGGTGACGATTTAGTTGGGGAAAATCTAATGATAGTAATGGGATTAATTGGCTTTAGTAGCTGACGGAGATGATACACGGGTATGACTTTTATGGAGGGAATGCCAGCTAACTCCCGAATATTAACCGAGGGAACCAAAAAAGTGGAAAAACCTTTTTTAACTGCACCCAGTACTAAAGGTAAAGTACCGTTGATGTGTTTGATCTTTCCATCAAGAGCAATCTCTCCTAAAAAAAGTGCGGAGTCTGCTTGGCTGGTGATAAGAGGTACAGGCGCATGTAAGTGAAGCAACCCAGCGGCGATTGCCAAATCTAGGGCAGCGCTATCTTTCTTTAAGTACGCTGGTGCCAGATTGACGGTTACCTTTTGAGCTTTTAGACGGGCGCCAGTATTGACTAAAGCAGTAGTAATTCTCTCTTTTGCTTCTCGAACTGCCTGACTCGCCAGTCCTACTATATGTAATCCGGGAATGCCTCGGCCGCTATCAATCTCAACCTCAATTATTTTTGTTTCAAGTCCATGTAAGACTGCTGAGTAGGTGCGAATAACCATATTGAAGATCAATCATCCCGAGTACTCTAACTCTGCAGAGCACTCGGGAATTCCGGTGATGGTGACCCCCATGGGCCTTGGTGATTGATACTGAGGATAGAATAGAGGCTGAAGCTTACGCCAACTGTAGGATCTGTTCGAGTAGTCGATTGCAGTAGCCCCACTCGTTGTCGTACCAACTGACAACTTTGACTAAGTCTCCGTCAACGACATTTGTTAGTGACAAATCGATAATGGCTGACTCTGAACGACCTTTTATGTCGCTGGAAACAATGGGATCTGTAGTGACGGCTAAAATACCTTGCCAACGTGGCTCTTGGCTGGCTGCCAAGAATGCTTGATTAATCTCTTCTTTAGTGACTTTCTTCTTGAGTAAAAACACCATGTCAGACAGTGAACCAACAGGCGTAGGCACTCTGACAGCTAAGCCATCAAATAAGCCCTTAAGTTCAGGAATTACCTCAGTCACTGAGATAGCTGCTCCCGTTGAGGTAGGTACAATATTTAGGGCAGCGGCTCGGGCGCGACGCAGATCTTTATGGGAGTTATCATGGAGGTTTTGATCGTCAGTATACGAATGAATAGTAGTGAGCATTGCTTTCTGTACACCGAAGACTTGGTGCAAAATCTGGGCAACTGGCGCCACTGAGTTGGTAGTGCAGGAAGCATTAGAAATCAGGTTTTGAGTGGTATTAGTGGCTTCAGTAGCAGTACTACTTTGTGTGGCAGTGCGTTGTCCGCCATGCTTGTTCTTTACTCGTGACAGGTAAGTATGTAATCCTAGCTTGGTAGGTTCTGGTGTTGCAGAGTCAGTGGATGTACTTGTCTCACTTTTGACCAAAGAGTTGACGCCAATTACAGTAGTTTGGATTCCTCCCCCTTTAGGTGGTGCTGAGATAATCACTGAGTGAGCGCCACCCTGAAAATGAAGGCTAGCTTTCTCCGTAGTTGTGAAGGCGCCGGTCGACTCAATTACGACCTCTACGCCGTACTTTTTCCAGGGAATCTTAGCTGGGTCTCGTTGAGCAGTGACAGTGATCTCTTGGTTGCCTAGCGTAATCGTGCCCAAGACAGGGTTTTCATCAGTGATGTCAGCTTTGCTTTGGAGTTTGTTGTAGCTGATCGATGGAGAAAAAACACCATAGTTAGAGTCGTACTTGAGTAAGTATACCCAGTCCTCCAACTCCATCGAACCTGATGTGTTAATCATTTTAAGTTGAGAGTTATCACGCTGTTTTTGCCACCAGACTCTAAAGGATGTCCGGCCAATGCGACCGAAGCCGTTGATACCAAAAGTTTTCATAGCATCATTCTAAAGAGATCAGCTGGACATTAAAAGCCGCAGTTCGGTTAGAGCAAGCTGGGGTTAGCTAAGTCAGGCGAACACTACAACTTTTAATTCTAAAATAATCAAATAACAACTCATCTCTCTACGCAAATTCTGTCTTCACGTCATTACTACAGTAGGTCCCAATATCTTCACCCTGTACAGCTTTGAGTAAATTATTCTTCTCAAACAACTCAAAGACCATCAAGGGCATGTTGTTATCTTTGCTCATGGCCAAGGCGGCGGTATCCATTACTTGTACACCTGGCATCTCTATCGCGTCCTGGAATGACAGTGTGCGGAAGCGTTTGGCCTCAGGATATTTTTCTGGATCTTTTTCATAAATACCATTTACTTTAGTGGCTTTCATTAAGACATCACAGCCTAGCTCCAGGGCGTGCAGTGAGGCACCGGTATCGGTGGTCACATAAGGCACACCTGTACCTGCAGCTAAAATTACGACTCTCCCCTTTTGCATATGACTGAGCGCTTTACGACGGATAAAACTCTCTGCCACTGCAGGCATAGAAAGAGCCGACTGAACTCTGGTAACAACGCCAATTTTTTCTAGTGCATCTTGTAGTGCTAAGGCATTCATGACTGTAGCTAACATACCCATATAGTCGGCGGTGGCTCGTTCGATACCATTTTTTGAACCAGCTATGCCTCGGAAAATATTACCACCACCGATAACGACAGCGATCTCAACATCCATCTCGTGAACTTCTTTGATTTGAGCAGCAACTTCAGCAGCAGCATGGGGATCAATTCCATACTCTCGCTCACCAATCAGTGACTCCCCACCAACTTTGAGCATTATTCGCTTAAATCTAGTCTTCGCCATATCTGCCTTTCGTTACTACTGTTATGTTCGTTTTTTTTGTCTTTCTTCAAGGGCAACGTGATACTTGTCACTCAGTTTTTTAAACTCGTCTTCTAACTCAGCCATCTCAGCATCTGAAATATAATCGATATCCATCAACATATTACGGGCGCCTTTGACATTTTTGATTAACTCATCCAGTTTAAGGTGCACGCCTCGAGCATCTCGATTTTGCGTGTTTTGAATTAAAAAAACCATCAGGAATGTCACGATAGTAGTGCCGGTATTAATTACCAACTGCCAGGTATCAGAGTAGCCAAAGTAATCGCCGGTAAAAGCCCAGATTATGACTACAATGACTGCAACTAAGAACGCATACGGACTACCAACAACTGCGGACGTGCGACTAGCAAATTTACGAAAGAAATGTTCCATATTATCTCCTCAACTTTGCTTTAAAGCGTAGTGCTTTCCAGCGTATGCTTTCTCCAATAGTAAATAAAGAGTACATTGGATTGTTAGTTACTAGATCATACGTGCCTAAGAACTCAACTAAATCACCACCATACCCTTTTTTGAAACGGTGAAAACCAAACCAAGGATCTTTATCACTAGGCTGTGGCCCCAGCGAGCCCCACATATCAAATAAGGTACACTCCATGGCTTTGCCAAAGCGAATCATCTCCCACATCATGAGATTACTGGCCATTACGTCGCGATGTACCGAACGAGAGGCACC
Organism: bacterium; assembly: GCA_030855135.1. Taxonomy (GTDB): domain Bacteria; phylum Patescibacteriota; class Microgenomatia; order UBA1400; family PJMF01; genus JALYRS01. The sequence goes on from JALYRS010000023.1 coordinate 13,415, forward strand.
GTACGGATAGTACAACACCCCATTAAAGACAAACATAATCCATGAGACTACAACTTGATTGTCATATACTGCATGAAATATTCTCATCATGCCGCTAGAACCCAAAACTTGCCACATAGTCCTAAAGTACTCTGGTGTATGGGCATAAAAACCTTGGCGGGTAGTAGTTTCTTGCAGAATACTAATGTACTGCTCCATGCCCTCAGCACTAGAATCTTCGATAATCTGAACACCTTTTTTGTGAGCTAAGTTGACGTTGTAACGAGTTTTACTGGTCAGTTGATTAAACAACTCATCCTCTGAATTGGTGAGATCTAACTGAAAGGTGTACTTGGTAAACAGGGCTCTACCTGCGCGAGCATTACTATCTTTTAAGAACTGGTCAATTTTTTCAAAGGCAGAAGGCGCTTCTATCTTACGCGCTATATTAGGCTCTAACTTAATGAAGACGGCATTTTGCTGAGCAGCCATTTGTTTGAGGGCAGATAGTTGCTCTTCATCTGGCATGAAGCCTTTGGGAAAGTATCCAGCTTTACCACCTAAGATGGGAATTGGATGAAAGGTGACTTGTAAAGCTTTAACGAGCTTGCCTTCCTCGAAAAAACCTATCCGCTCTACTTCGAGGCCAGTCTTGGCCCGAAAGGTCCCCCACTCCCAAGATTGAAGCGGATGAGACACTACTTTATTGTAGTTTGATTGTTCTTCTTCGCGGAGGGGTCTCAACAGCATATAGGTAGTATAAGGATTCTTTAGTCGTCTAGGAAGCTCTTAATATCAATTTCGCCGCTCAAGACACTTTCGAGCATATCATCATCGACCACTAAGTGTCGGCCAGATCGAGAGCTAGGAGCAAACTTTCCCTTATTAGGGATCCAGGCCGCAGAGCCGTAACTGTTGCTACCTGCCCCACCTGCTTCCTCTTCTAGTAATTCTGGCGGGACATCTTTCAGAAAACGACTTCTTAAGGCATAGGTAGAAGTACCGTACTGCCAGCGTACCCGGGCGTAACTGAAGAATAATTTTTCTCGCGCTCTGGTGATACCGACATAGCACAGTCGTCGCTCTTCCTCCATCTGTGCTTTATCCAGCAGTGAGCGTGAGTGAGGCAGCAAACCGTCTTCCATGCCAACCATAAACACAACTGGATACTCTAAGCCTTTGGCCGAGTGTAAACTCATCAAGGTTAAGACGTCAGCTTGTTCGTCTTTAGCTAAATCTGCCATGTGATCATCCTGAACTAAGGCGATGTTTTCTAGAAATACATTCACGTCAGTAAACTGAGCAGCTACATTGAGTAACTCTTGAACGTTCTCAATTCTAGATTGCTCCTCTTCATCGTGTTTGTCATAACGATCTAAGTAACCGGTGATGCGCAAGACTTCTTTCAGTAGTTCAAGTGGCTGTAGAGCAATCTGTTTATCTGGTGATGGTTCATCGAGTAGGCTGGGATTTGAGGTCGGTAGTAAATCTTGAGCCCACTGCGCGAAGACCTGGTAGACGCGCTTACCTAATTTTTGGACTCTCTCTCGGGAGACACTATCACTGGGATTTATGACTAATCGTAGGTAACTCAGCACATCTTTAATTTCTTTACGTTCATAGAACTTAAAGCCACCGACCAATTTATACGGAATGCCGGATTTGACCAATGCCTCCTCAAACGGACGTGACTGGGCGTTCGTACGATATAAAATGGCCATTTCACTATAGGGTCGGAAACGTCTCTCCTTAGCGATTGCCCGAATAATCTTGTCTGCTTCTTCATTGCTGCTTTCAGCTTCAATCAGCATTAGTTTGTCTCTGACCGTGTTCTTCGTCCACAACTGTAAGATGGGAAAGTCATTTGTTTGGGAGATGACGGCCGTGGCGGCATCTAAGATACTTTGGGTTGAACGATAATTTTGCTCAAGTCGGTACTCAGTCACATCACTGAACTCTTTTTTTAAATTTTGGAGGTTGCGGTAGTCAGCTCCGCGCCAGGCATAGATGCTTTGAGCAAAGTCACCAACTACGTAGACATTATTTTGAGGTTTAGCTAGGAGCTTGGTTAATTGATACTGGACCTTATTTGTATCCTGATACTCATCTACCAGCACATGTTCAATTTGATCTTGGTATCTGGCAAGAACTTCTTTGTGGCTCATGAACAGCTCAACAGTTAGTAACATTAAGTCATCAAAATCTACCGCTTGTTGCTCGCGAAGTGCAAGCTGATACAGCTTAAATACTTTGGCAGTGTGTTCTTGGAAAGCTCCCGTAGCAAGTTTGCCGTACTCTTCCCAGCCAGTCATATCATTCTTAGCTTTGGAGATAACGGCTTTGACGGCCTGTGGATTGTAGTCTTTGACACTCCAACCATGTTTCTTGTAAATCTGTTTTATGAGTGTAATCTGATCATCACTGTCGTAAATCACAAAGCCAGGTGATAAACCCAAAAAATAACCTTCTCGGCGAAGAATGGTGGCGCAGATTCGATGGAACGTGCCTGAAAACGGCAGTTTACTACCGGTTAGGGACATCACTCTAGTATTCATTTCTTGAGCGGCTTTATTAGTGAAAGTTACCAATAGAATCTGACTGGGGTCTACCTCTTTTTCATGCATTAGCCAAGCAACTCGAGTTGTCAGTACTCTGGTTTTACCTGAGCCCGCACCGGCCAAAACCATAGCCGGTCCGCCTTCGTGGACCACAGCTGCTCGTTGGTGCTCGTTCAGTTCGTCAAGTAAAGTATCTAGCATGTGTTTGATCTGGAGGGAAATGGTAGCACATCTGTGGAAAAGCTTCGAGAGGGTGGTATGATCTTACTATGGCGAAACTCATCATAGCTAACTGGAAGTCATATAAATCTATCGAGCAAGCACAAGCATGGCTTCAAGAGTATCATGCTGAGATATCTAGTAGTTCAAGTGGCGCTCAAGTTGTGGTCTTGCCCGCCTTTCCTCTACTTTCAACTGTGGCTGATAATCTTCAATCCCTGCAGCTGGGAACTCAGGATATTAGTCCTTTTCCTGCGGGTGCGTATACTGGAGCTGTCTCTACAGAAAATCTGGCTGGCTTGCCGGTTAAGTATGCATTACTTGGTCACTCAGAACGTCGCCGTTACTTTCACGAAACGCATATGGAGGTAGCTAACAAAGTGGATCTCTGTCTGAGCCAAGGTATTACACCGATAGTTTGTGTTGACGACGAGTATATTAATGTTCAAGCGGCTGCTATCAGCGAAAGTAACTTGAGTAAGTGTATGGTGGCGTACGAGGCATTGGAGTCAATTGGCTCGGGTTTGCCTCAACCCATCTCTAAAATTAAAGAGACAAAAGATTCTATTACAAATGTCTTCGGTCCTGTGCCTGTGATATACGGCGGTAGTGTGAGTTCTGAGTCCGCAGCTGAGTATTTATTAGTGTGCGATGGTGTCTTGGTGGCAACGCACTCGCTAGAGGCTAAAGACTTTGCTAGACTAGTCATGACAGTTACATAAGATATGCAAAAAAGATTTGATTGGTGGGGTAAACTGAGCTGGGGTTTGGTTTCTTTATTGATTCTTCTTCTATCTACTAAACCTGTCATAGCAGCTGAGCAGATAAATACTTTTTCTTCTCAAATTACCATCAACCAAAACACCTCAATTACTGTTAAAGAGAGTATTAAGTACTCGACCGATGAGTATAGACATGGAATTTATCGCTATATTCCTGTTAACTACAGTCGCGACAATGTTCGTTTTACCACCAGAATTCTGGACGTGATGGTGCTTGATGTTGATGAGCGCGAAGTTCCCCACGAAGTTTCATTCAGCAGTGGGAACGCGACCCTGAAAATCGGAGATCCTGATACCACTTTTACGGGCGATAAAACCTACTTCATTACCTATACCATCGAGAACGCCCTCCAGTCGTATGACGATTATGACGAGCTCTACTGGGATATTACTGGTGAAGGTTGGAGGATGCCAATTCTCATGACGATGGCTGAGGTGGTCTCACCCCATGCCACAGTAGGCGAATCATTTTGCTATGCCGGTGTAGTGGGGAGTGACAATAAACTGTGCCAAATAGAGTCACAGACAGAAAACTCAGTAAGAGTCCGTTATGGGGAGGATATAGAGTATGGTGACAACGTCACTGTCGCAGTACGTTTGCAGCAGCCAAATGCTTTGCTCTTCCCTACTGCTAGCCAAAAACTGTGGAAGAGTATTACAGATCAGGTCGTCTTCGTCCCCCTATTTATTCCTTTATTCTTCTTTGGTATGTGGTGGTGGCGGACTGGCAGAGATAGGTTATTTGTATCTCACAATGTCTATAACTTGGATCCTTTACAGTCACAACATAACGCACTGCCGTTTATGGCCAAACGAACACCCATGATGTACGAGCCAATTAAGCAGTTGAGTCCTGGTCAAGCGGGTATCTTACTGGATGAGCGAGCTGATAACCGGGATGTAGTTGCGGAAATTGTTGAGTTGGCCAGAAAAAAGTTTTTAAAAATTTCCATGATAGAAAAGAAGAAACTATTGGGCACTGAGCGTGAGTATGAATTTACCAAACTTAAGGACATCGATCCGGCCCTGCCAGCTCATCAGCAGTACTTGCTTAAAAGCATTTTTTCCTCTCATACGACTGTAAAGCTTTCATCACTTAAAGGTTCTTTCCATACCAAGATGGAAAAAACCAAAGAGTTGATGCTTCATGATTTAACCGCGCGAAAGTTCTTCCTCAGCGATCCCCGACAAACGGTGTTGATTGCCAACACGATTGCAGTTATTGTGTCAGTGCTAACTTTTATTTGGATGACAGATCTTTTGAACCAAGGTTTGTTTATTGCACTACCCATTTTTATTCTGACAACAGTGATTAGCTTCTTGTTTGCTAATGCCCTACCAGCAAAGTCAGCTACTGGAAGTAATCTATCAATGCAGGCTGCTGGTTTACGTCAAACAATTAATCGAGGTAAATGGCGAGAAGAAGTAAAAGAAAAAAGATTGTTCATAGAAGACATCTTCCCCTTTGCCATCTCACTGGGTGTCGTTGATCGCTTGAGTAGAGACATGGAAAGTTTAAATCTTAAGCCACCAGCCTACTTTCAAGGCGTATCGCCATCGTTCACGACTTCTGCTTTTGTTAATAGTTTTAGCAGCCAAGCTGCCTCGTCTCTATCGTATAATCCCAGCTCATCTAGCTGGAGTGGTGGTT
>JALYRS010000024.1 GCA_030855135.1 bacterium
TCGATGAGCTGAGTGACGACGATAAAAAAATCGTCTCTCGAGCACGCCGAGTCCAAAAATTCTTATCACAGCCTTTCTTTGTGGGTGAGCAGTTCACCAACATTCCCGGTGTCTACGTGCCAATTGCCGAAACAGTCCGTGGCTTCCGAGAAATCCTGGAAGGCAAACATGATGACTTACCAGAACAAGCATTTTATATGGTAGGAAGTATTGATGACGCGGTTAAGAAAGCAGCGACACTCTAACTTAACATGGCTAAATTAACACTGACTGTGGTATCCCAAGAAAAACAGTTGCTAACTACGACTGTTGACTCGCTGACTGCGCCTGCTAGTGAGGGCGAGGTTACCATCTTACCAGAGCACGTCCCGGTTTTTACTCGTCTGAGCTCTGGTGTCCTAACGTATCGTGAGGGCAAAACTGAGACAGAGATAGTTGTTTCTAAAGGCTTTATGGATGTTGGGCCTAATAATGAGGTGATGGTGATTGTTGATACCGCCACCCACGCTCGAGATATCAGTTTAGAAAAGGCTGAAGCCGCTATCAAAGCAGCTGAAGAAACAATGTCACGAACTGAAGATCAGCGAGAATTGTTACTGGCAGAAGCCTCACTTAAACAAGCAATGCTTGAGCTGAAAGTCGCCCGACGCAGCAGACGCACAACACTGTAGTTCTTACCTTTTTCTGCTTGCTACCAATGAAAAACACTTTATACTAAGCACATCATGCAAGACGCAACAGTCAACAAAACTATTCAACTTACCAAAGAGGGCTTTGAAGACCTGCAAGAAGAGCTATCCGAATTACAGACTATAAAGCTACCTGCTGTTATTGAGCGGGTCGCTAAAGCTCGTGAGTATGGTGATTTATCAGAAAACGCGGAGTATCACAGTGCTCGAGAAGATCAAAACTTGATCGAGACCAGAATCGACGATATTGAAGTAATTTTAGCCACTGCGCAAATTGTTAAACAAACCAAAAGTACCGATAAAATCGGGATGGGCTCACAGGCAACTCTCAAAATGCTGAGTGGCAAAAAGAAAGAAATTACTTTCACAATCAGTGGTGAGTTCGAAGGTACACCTGGTGAAGGTAAAATTTCCAGTGTCTCTCCATTAGGCAAAGTACTCATGGGAAAGAAAAAGGGTGATAAGGTTAAGGTGCAAGCACCGATGGGGGAGATTGAGTACGAAATTATTTCAGTAAAATAACATACAGAAACTCAACAACCCCGCTCCGGCGGGGTTTTTTATTTCAAAATACAGCTATAATAACAACAGAAAAAAGGAAATTATGTCAAGATTATCAGAAATGCGTCAACAGAGAATAGAGAAACTGCGCGAGCTGAGAAAAATGGGATTTCAACCGTTTCCTGCTCAATCTAGCCGATCACACAACACGCAAGAAGTAACCGAGCACTTTGAGGCCCTCGAAGGAGAAGCAGTCACGGTCGCTGGTCGAATGATGACACTGCGCGATCATGGTCATCTGGTTTTTATTGATTTGCAAGATCAGTCTGGCACGATTCAGCTATATATTAAAGATGATGAGCTGCAGCCCAGTAATGTCGCCGAGCAAACACTAGGGTTTACTGAGCTTCGCTTACTAGACGTCGGCGACTTCATCGAAGCAACAGGTTCAGTCACCAAAACTCAACGCGGTCAAATTTCAATTCAACCAACTACACTCAAACTACTGAGTAAATCCATTCGGCCACTACCTGATAAATGGGATGGCGTCAAAGATCCTGAAATCATTTTCCGCCGCCGGTATGTTGACTTTGCCATAAACCCTGAGCGCCGCCAGCTCTTTGAACGTAAAGCTCGCTTCTGGTCGGCCAATCGCCAATTCATGCAAGAGCATGGTTTTATTGAAGTGGAGACTCCCGTTTTGGAGCATGTTACGGGTGGGGCAGACGCTCGACCATTTATCACCCATATGAATGCTCTAGATCAGAATTTTTTCTTACGTATCTCTACTGAGCTGTATCAAAAACGGCTGATCGGTGGTGGATTCGAGAAGGTCTATACCATTGGGCCCAATTTCCGTAATGAAGGCCTAAGTGATGAACATCTACCTGAGTACTATCAAATAGAGTGGTACTGGGCGTATGCTGATTTCCGCGACAACATGCGTTTAGTGGAAGCATTGTTTAAATATATTGCCCTCTCAGTCTATGGCAAAACTATCTTTACTAAAAATGAACATACTTTTGACTTGGCTCAAGACTGGCCAGAGATCAGTTACCCAGATGTAATTAAAGAGCGGTTTGGCATTGATATCTTTACCGCTACTGAAGCTGAGATGTTGGCCATTGTGCAACAACACAAAGTCAAGCTCGATGGAACAATCAATCGCCAACGACTGATTGATAATATCTGGAAATTGATTCGTAAAACCATCTCTGGACCTGCCTTCTTAATTAATGAGCCAAAGTTTATGTCACCGCTGGCGAAATCAAGAATAGACAGACCTGAATTAACCGAGCGATTTCATATTATTATTGCCGGTAGTGAACTCGGTAACGGGTACTCAGAGTTAAATGATCCTCTTGATCAAATGGAGCGCTTCCAAGAACAACAATCCGCCCGTGATGAAGGCGATGACGAAGCACAAATGCTCGATATCGACTTTGTCGAGATGCTCGAGTATGGCATGCCACCAACATCCGGATTTGGCATGAGTGAACGAGTCTTCTGGTTCTTAGAGAATGTGACTGCCCGAGAAGGCACCCTTTTCCCTCAGCTGAAACATAAAATTGAGCCAATGACTCAAGAGCTATATGGCTTAAAAGATCCTTCGGCTCCTGCCAGTAAGAAACGTCCAGCTAGTACTGCAAGTGCTCCTAATAAAAAGAGCGCAGAAAGCGAGGCAACAACTGCTTTACCACCACGAGAACAAGCAGAAAAATTACTAGAAACATATATAAGTAATGAAGCCTTACGTCATCACAGTCGGATGGTCGCACAGGCAATGCAAGCATACGCGCAAGAGCTGGGTGAAGATCCTGAGTTATGGTACCAAACTGGCTTGCTCCATGATCTGGACTGGGAGCAATTTCCTGAAGAACATCCAAATCATGCCATAGAGGTGCTATTACTAGAGTATCCAGAAGAACTCAAGCAAGCCATCGCCGCTCATGCACCAGACCGAACCGGAAAAGAGCCTGAAACAGTTCTAGAGAAGCACTTATTTGCTAATGATGAGTTATCGGGCATTATGCACGCCGTGTCGTTGATGCGACCCAATGGGTTTGCCGATATGGAAGCTAAGTCAGTCAAGAAAAAGCTAAAAGACAAATCATTTGCAGCCAATGTTAGCCGAAGTGATATTGATCGTGGGGTAGAGTTAATTGAGAAATCAGCCGATGACCACATCACTTTCCTGATCGGGGTTTTCCGCAACTAAAGCTCCAAGTACTGTTCACGGGGATCAGCCGTGGCCAATAACAGTGCGGCTTTATGGGCTGGTAGTAGTGGTGTGGGCAGATGATTTAGGGCATACCACTCCCAACCATCGCATTTATTTGGTTCACAAAGTTGCACTTCGCCCCGCCACTCTGGACATAAGAATACAAAGTGGATGAACTCTCCTTGGTCTTGTCGTTCCTTGATGAAGCCGACGAACTCAAGTTGCACCGCCGTCACACCTACCTCTTCACTCAACTCCCGGCGAGCGGCCTTCTCCAAGGACTCACCATGCTCCAGTCTGCCACCTGGTAAACCAAAGTATCCAGCCTTGGAAGCATTTTTTCGTTGACCTAACAGAAAGCCATTACCTTTGGGTAGCACTAATGTCACACCGAGCGATTGTTCCATGCCGATATCGTATCAAATTTTTATGCTATACTAATCGCAATTAAAGGCGACTAAGGTGGTACCACGCAGTCCGCGTCCTTCTAGACGACGGCAAACGTGGTTTTTTTATGGCCAGTTCCGGACTATGCTAGAGTAGAATCTAGAGATGCCTCTGTAACGTACAAAGTAGCAATAAAAGAAAGTTGAGACAGCCAATGCTTGATATTCAATACATTCGTGACCATGCTGACGAGCTTAAAGTAGCTATCACTAACAAACAACTTAATCCCGAAATTATCGATTCGGTGCTGCAAATGGACGCTCGGCGACGTGAGTTAATTGGTAAAGTTGAAGTCATTCGTCAACAAATAAATGAGCACGCCAAAAGCGTTAAATCTTCTGACTCTGGTAAGCCTACACCAGGACAAATCACCACTGGCCGAGAGCTAAAATCAGAGCTACAAGACGTGGAGCCTGAGCTCAAAAAAGTAGAAGAGATGTACCTAGATTTACTACTGCAAGTTGCCAATCCACCAGCCAGTGATGTGCCCGTGGGTAAAGATGAAAATGATAATGTGGTAGTTAAAACAGTGGGGGAAATACCAAGATTTGAGTTCGTTCCTAAGCCTCATCAAGAATTAATGGAGGCGTTAGATTTACTCGATACCAAGCGCGCAACGCGCATTGGTGGCTTCAGAAGTTACTTCTTAAAAAATGAAGGCATGTTACTAGAACAGGCTCTCCTTCAGTATGCAGTCCAGTTGATGGTTAAACATGACTTCACACCTATGACTGCTCCCATTTTAGTTAACGATCAAGCAATGTCGGGTACGGGATATTTTCCTTGGGGGAAAGATGATCACTACCGGACGCAAGACAATGATATTTTAGCTGGTACTTCTGAAGTGGCTCTTACCTCGTATCACATGGGTGAAACACTGCGCGAAGAAGAGCTGCCGATTAAAATGGTGGGCTTATCACCATGCTTCCGCCGCGAAATTGGCACATACGGTAAAGATACCCAAGGAATCGTCAGAGTGCACCAGTTTAATAAAGTTGAGCAAGTTGTCTATACCGTAGCAGATGAAGCAATCACTCGGGAATGGCATGAAAAAATGCTTAGTTACTCAGAAGAGTTATTAACGGCCTTAGATTTGCCATATGAAGTTATGCTGATGTGCACCGGTGATATGGGAGCAGGGCAACGAAAAAAATTCGACATCAACACTTGGTTTCCCGCTCAGAATGCCTACCGAGAAACTCACTCCGCTAGTTACTTTAATGACTTTCAAGCGCGACGGCTACAGATCAAGTACCAGGCAAAAGATGGTACGACTAAGTACGTCTATACTCTCAACAACACTGTTGCCGCCACACCAAGATTACTGGCAGCGATCGTCGAAAATTATCAGCAAGCTGATGGCTCAATCAAAGTGCCAGAAGTTCTTAAGCCCTGGCTTGATTTTGAAGTGATTAACAAATAACAAAAGGCCGCGGTTTCCAACCGCGGCCAATCAATCTGTTTAACAAAAGGTAATCTCAAGGTTAAAGCTGGGAGCGCGAGCGTACACCGTGCCCTCAAACTGGTACTCCAGATCAAGCGTTGGCACCATCACCGTCCAGTTATTTTTGCTGTCGGTTCGCTCAAGAACAACTAGGAGTTGGGGGTGAAAAACGTGCGCAGGAGCGGGGATGACTTTGACCTTTGATACCATCACGTCCTGCAGCTGCGATTCGCGCCGCTCGCCGACTGTCCATTGCCTAACAGCGCCACTCTCGACCAAGTAGAGATCGAGCTTAGTAGCCTTGCTCTCGCACCGAGTAAAAAACTTTAATAGCTCCAGTGCACCAGGATAACGATGGAGCAGCTCCTCAGGGGTAAGCGATACAGATCCCTCGGCCATGACATCACCTTTTCTAATAAACAGATAGCGATCTGACTGCTCGAGTTCGGCTGTTGGGTAACAACCTACTCAAGTAGTCAGCAACTATCTGTCACTGATGTTAAGGTACGAGACACGGCATTATCATAACACTGAATATTTGCTTTTTACTCTGGCTTATTTGCCTTTTTTTTGCCATAATCACAGCCTATGTTGAAGTTTTTAAACACCCTTTTTGATGAAAATAGTAAGGCCTTAAAACGCTATCAAAGTGTAGTCGACCAGATCTCTGCCCTTGAGCCAGAAATGAACGCTCTTTCTGATGCCAAGTTGGCTGCTCAGACTAAGAAGTTTCGACAAAGGATTGCTGAGCAAAGAGCTAAAAACCTCCCTGATAAAGATATCCTCACTGCCTTATTACCAGAGGCTTTCGCCACCGTCCGTGAAGCATCAAACCGCGTCTTAGGTATGCGACACTTCGACGTCCAGCTTCAAGCAGGCATTGCGTTACATAATGGAGCAGTCACCGAACAGAAAACAGGTGAAGGCAAAACCCTAACTGTCACCGCTCCACTGTACCTTAATGCTTTGCTGGGTAAGGGCGTCCAACTGATTACGGTTAATGATTATCTAGCTGAGGTGGGAGTGGGCTGGATGGGCCCGATTTATCACTTCCTAGGCATGAATGTTGCGGTGATCGTCCATGATCAAGCTAAACAGTATAACCCAGATGTAGATAGTGAAGACCGCGGAGATGAGCGTCTAGAACACTTCGAGAAAATTACCCGTCAACAAGCATATGCTGCTGACATCACCTACGGCACAAATAATGAGTTCGGTTTTGATTACTTACGCGACAATATGGTCCAGAACCTTGAGCAAATGGTGCAGCGACCAGTCAATGGACACTACTTCGCGATAGTTGATGAGGCCGACTCAATTTTAATTGACGAAGCCAGAACACCATTAATTATCTCCGCCCCAGACAGTGAACCAACTCAAAAATACTATGACTACGCTAAGATGGTACTGTCACTTGTTAGAGACGTTGATTATAAAATTGACGAAAAAGCACGCTCTGTAACCCTAACTGACTTAGGTGTTAAACGAATTGAACAGAAACTAGGCGTTACCAATCTGTACGAAGAGAGCTTTGACATGATTCACCATGTTGAAACTGCGCTCAAAGCAAAAACTCTCTATCAGCGCGATAAAGAATATATCGTTCGGGAAAACCAAGTGGTCATCGTCGATGAGCATACTGGCCGCCTGATGTACGGTCGCCGTTACTCTGATGGCTTACATCAGTCAATTGAAGCCAAAGAAGGTGTGCCAATTCAGCAAGAATCACGGACCTTAGCCACCATCTCTCTTCAAAATTACTTCAGACTCTATGAAAAGCTTTCTGGTATGACCGGCACTGCTTTAACTGAAGCAGAGGAGTTTAAGAAAATTTACGACATGGAAGTGCTTCCTATTCCTACGCATCGTCCTGTCATGCGTGACGATACCAACGATGTGGTCTATAAAACTACAGCCGCCAAATATAGCGCCGTTGTCAGAGAAGTAGAAAAAGTTAGTGCTACTGGTCGACCCATCCTGATTGGTACCCGCTCCATTGATCACAACCAAGTTATTTCTAACTTTCTGAAAAGAAAAGGTATTACTCACCAAGTGCTCAATGCCAAGAATAACGAGAAGGAAGCTTTCATCATTGCCGATGCAGGAAAAACTAATGCCATCACCGTAGCCACCAATATTGCTGGTCGTGGTGTTGATATCGTGCTCGGCGGAGCAAAACCCGAGCTAAAAGACTATCGAAAAGCCAAGATCACCAAATCTGATAAAGCCCCATCAAAAGCTGATAAATCGAGTGATGCAGCATTTCTTAAAGAACTAGGTCTAGCACCATCGACTAATCCGGCAGAGTATAAACTCAAAGACTACTCAGCTGCGCTTAAAAAATGGCGCGCGCATCATGATGCGGTGGTAGAAGCAGGCGGACTCCATATCATAGGTGCTGAGCGTCATGAATCTCGCCGCATTGATAATCAGCTGCGCGGACGGGCCGGTCGACAAGGTGATCCTGGCTCAACCCAATTTTTTGTCTCCCTTGAGGATGATATTATGCGCATCTTTGGCGGTGATCAAATCAGTAAAGTGATGGATTTCTTGAAGCTTGAGGAAGATCAACCTATTGAACATGGCATGGTGGGCAAGGCCATCGAGTCTGCACAGGTCAAGGTAGAGGGCTTCTTCTTTGATCAGCGTAAACGTTTGGTCGAGTTCGATGATGTAATGAATAAACATCGCGAAGTTATTTATAAGCGTCGCCGACGCTTGCTCGAGCAGTCATTGGCCAAAGAGAGCGAGAGCTCATTAAAAGAGCAAATTCTGGGATACATACAAGAAGAACTAGAGGCCTTAGTCGCACTCCGGGCACCTCAAAACTTCACCGATGATGAGTACGACGCCATCATCAAAGAGTTCGTGAAGGTCATTCCTTTTGATGATGCTTCTCAGAGAGAGCTACACCGTTCACTTAAAGAGCTAACTACGACCGATGAAATCATGGAAAAGCTAATGAGTATCGTCAAGCAAACATACAAATCTCGGGAAACGGTAGTCGGTACTGATCAAATGCGACAACTAGAAAAGGTAGTCACCCTTTCAACCATTGATGAAAAATGGATGGATCACTTGGACGAAATGGATAGTCTGCGAGATGGCATTTGGCTGCGGGGCGACAAGAATACAGTGCTCTCAGAGTACAAAAAAGAAGCTTTCAGCATGTTCGATGGTTTGGTTGGATCTATCGAGTCCACTATCGCTAATAGAATCTTCAGAGTTCATCTACAGCAGATGCCTACCGCTGTAATTAGGCCAGAGCAAATCACTACCCGCAAGGATGACGTCTTCGAAAGTTTAGAGAAAGAGGTTAGGGATGCGACGCCGCCTTCAGCGGCAGTCAAGCCTACTTCAGCCAAAGGCACAGCAACTGATCTGGCTACCGCTTTAGCGGCCGCTAGAACTCAAAAGAAACCACAACCTGGTTCTGCTCAAGCAAAAATTGGCAGAAATGATCCTTGTCCTTGCGGTGCAATTAACCCAAAAACGAATACTGTCTATAAATACAAACAGTGTGGCCTTGTCAACGCAGCGTGGCACCGAGGTTAAAATTCAGTATGGCAACAGAGTTACCAATTTCATTTACTGGTGAAGTTATTCATGGTGACCAAGCAGGTAGAACGATTGGATATCCCACCGCCAATCTCAGGCTACCTCAACCGCCCAGCATAGAGCCCGCTACCTACTGTGGCATCTGCAGTATCGAGTCTCAAACAGTACTGCATCCCTGCATGATTTACTACGGTCAACGCTACATGTTTGGCGAGCTACACAATAGCTTCGAGGTCCATATTTTTGATTTTAACGAAGATATCTACGGCCAGACTGTAACTGTTGAACTATCACATCTGCTTCGCCAGAACATCCCTTTCAGAGATCTAGCTACTCTCCGGCTGCAGTTGATTGAGGATGAAGCACAGAGTAGAGCCTTACTATCTTCACTGTGACAAAAAAAACGCTCTCCCCAATTCTGTCTTTTTTAGAAACTGGGGCACTAGGTGGGGCAGAGCGCAACTTGATCGCTATGCTGGTCCTTGCTGCTAAGGATGGTCACCCCATTTATTTAGCCAGTAATAATCAGGATGTTAAGCAGTACTTGCTTGAACAAACAGCACTGCACCAGGTAACAATTACTTTTTTCTGGATGCCATTTAGGATCGATGTGATTGGGGATTGGAAAGGCTTACTTAAGTTTCCTGTTACTGTGCCTCGTGCATACTGGTGGCTGCATAACATACTCGAACAGATACCTGCTGACCGACCGCTAATCGCTTTTTTACTTGGCTTCACCGATCGATTGGTCTTTACACCATTTCTAAAGTCACGCGCTCGAAGAATCATTTGGCTGGAGCAAAGCATTCTTGAGCCCGTATTCAGTAAGCACTTTCGCATTCCCCAGTTACTCTACCAGCTATCACTGCCAGCTGCGACTCATCTTACCGCCCTATCTCAACATGTTCAGCACTCGATGAGTAAACATACAGGCAGGGAAGTGCGGGTATTATATCCAGGTATCGAGATTCCCAGTGACTCTAGATTACAACACTTGAAGAAGGGCGGCATTGAGTGGCGAAAAAAGATGAAGTTAGTCAACCTGCCGATATTGCTAGTGATGGGTCGAGTTGCACACGAGAAACAATTTGAGTTAGCCATCCAAGCAGTAGCTCATCTCCATCGACGCAATAAGTATAAAGATACCCATCTTGTTATTGTTGGTGATGGGCCAGCAAAAAAAGAGTTGGAAAATCTGGTGGTGGAGCAAGATTTAAAAAAATATTGCCATTTTATGGGTACAGTAACTGATGAAGAAAGAGACAGTATTTTAGCAGCGGCCGAGATCTTTCTTTTCCCATCTGCCTGGGTACTCGAAGGTTTCGGACTAACTACGGCTGAAGCCATGGCTGCCGGTAAAGCTATAGTTACATCGGGTGCGGGACCTCAAGCTGAGCTGATATCTGATACTGAAAATGGTCTGACATTCTTACCAAATGATGCAGCAGACCTGGCTATAAAGTGTCAGCTGCTCTTGCGCGATCCTAAGCTCGCCCACAAACTAGGAAGAGCTGCCCGAAAAACTGTCCAACAACGCTTTTCTAAGGCCCAACTGCACGTTCAGCTACGGGACTTGTTTTCATGAAGTACAATCAAAGAGTAGAATATAACTGATTATGCTTAAAAAAATGATCTATCAACCCATCCGCCCGTTTCCCACTACGCAGCCTGTTGCGTACAAACTGAACGACTCAGTGGTATCAAAACTCTGGGGATGGAAACCACTTTCCAGTATTATGTACGTAGTACCATGGATAAGAAGTAAAGTAACTAAGCTGGATATTAATGAGCGGATAATTGAAGTTCCCTTTGTTTTTAGACAAATAAATTGGAAGAAAGCACCCAAAGTTCTCGATGTAGGTAGTTCAGAAAGTACTGTGAGTCTTAGTCTAGCCAGCTTAGGCTGTGAAGTGACTGCCGTAGACCTTCGTCGCTATCCGCTCAAACACCCAAACCTGAAGCCACGTAAAGGTGATATCGTAATCTTAGATCTACCAAGCAACTCATTCGATTATGTAGTCTGTTTATCGACCCTAGAACATATCGGCTTACCTACTATGTACGGTACCGTTGGCGAAAAAACCACCGATCGAACAGCGCTTAAGGCCATGGTCGATGCCCTCAAAAAAGGCGGTAAGCTCGTGCTTACTACCCCAGTAGCCGCCAAGTATAGTGAAAGCTCGTTTCAACGGGTCTATACTCCTAAGAAACTACAGTCGCTCTTGAAGTCGCTAAAGATTGATGAGATTTCTTACTACGCCCCTAACTTGCTCCATGATCAATGGGAAGAAGTGAGTGAGGAGGAACTACCAACTGGACCTCATTTTGGTGTGGCTGCGGTAGTAGCTAGAAAAAAGTCCTGATACACTACTAAGATAGAACCACTTATGAAAATAATCTCCGGCTCCTCCAATGTACCCCTCGCCACCGCACTCAGTCAGCAGTTATCTCTGGAATTAGTAGAGGTAGAGCTGAGCACTTTTGCCAATGGTGAAAAGCGTGTCTGGATTAAAGACTCAGTGAAAAACGATAATATTATCTTAGTCCAGTCGTTTTCCAATCCAGCAGATGAGCACTTAATTGAGTTCTTATTACTGGTCGACGCATTGCAACGTGGTGGTGCTCGACACATCAATGTGATAATTCCTTGGATGGGTTACTCTTTACAAGATAAAATGTTCCGTGAGGGTGAGCCCATTGCCGCCAAAGTGGTAGCTGATTTGGTTAGTCAAACCTATGTCAAACGTGTTTTCTTGCTAGATCTCCACAACAGCAGTACCCCTGGCTTTTTCTCCATACCCACTCAGCATATCAATGCCTTAACCCTTTTCTCAACATACTTAGCAGAAAACTTCGATCTCTCTCAGTGTGTAATTGGTAGCCCAGATTTTGGCGGACTCAAACGAGCTCGGATGCTAGCTGAGAAGCTAGAGCTGGAGTTGGTTAATATTGACAAGCATCGTGACCTTAAATCTGGTAATGTGACTGCCGTCGGCGTCCACGGCGAGATTGAAGGAAAGATTGTCATACTCTTTGATGACGTCATTAATACCGGTAGCACTGTGGTAGAAACAGCGCAGCTGCTTAAAGAAAATGGTGCAACTGAAGTTCACTTCATGGCTACACACGGCATCTTTGCTAACGACGCACTGGCAGTGATTGAGAACTCACAAGTTGATAGTGTCCTAATCACTGACTCGATTTATCATGCTGATTTACCTAGTAAAATTAAAACTATCTCCGTGGCCGAGCTCATTAGTGAAGCAGTTGCTGTGTGGGCGTAAAAACATATGAAGTACTCACAACTCTACGGAAAAACTACTCACGGTGAGGCTGGTGGCTCAAAGTTTACTAGTCACCAGTTACTAACTAAAGGTGGATTTATTCAGGAATCTACGGCCGGCCGCTACTACTTCTTACCTCTGGGCTGGCGAGTACACGATAAGCTCAAGCAACTCATCAAAGAAGAAATGGATGGTGTGGGTGGTCAGGAAATGATTACGCCAGTTTTGCATCCCTTAGAACTCTGGGAAGAGACAAACCGCACATCAAGTGTGGGCTTTGAGTTAATGGGAGTCAGTGATGCTCGAGGAGCAAAGTTTGCCTTAGGTGGCACGGCTGAAGAAATGTTTGTGGACAGTGTCCGCCGCATGAAGTTGTCATATCGTGACTTACCTTTAAATCTATATCAATTCTCGACAAAATTTCGTGATGAAAAACGAGCTCGTGGCGGCTTGCTCAGAGTCCGCGAGTTTGTAATGAAGGATGCCTATAGTTTTAATCGCAACGAAGCTGAGTTTTTGGCCGTCTATGAACAGATGGCAGCAGTGTATTCCCGAATTTTTGAGAGAGTTGGTCTTTCTGCTTTGCGTGTGGCTGCTGATAATGGCTATATTGGTGGCGAGTACTGTCATGAGTATCAGGTGGAATCAGAGATCGGTGAAGGACGTTTCTTCATCTCAGAAGATGGTAAGTACATAGCGCATGAGGATATTGCTAATTTTGCTCGTGAGCAGATGAATCCAGGCGAAGAACTGAAGCCATATGCTGAAGTTGAAGCTGTCAGAGGTCCAAAAATGGCAGACGGCGTCGCATTTCACAACCTTCCACTATGGCAACAGATGAAAGATGTGTTGGTGGCAGATGAAAAGGGAAATTTGATCTTAGCTGTCATCCGGGGTGATTTAGATGTTAATGAAACTAAATTAGCCAAAGCAGCTGGAGCCTTTCACTTGCGACCAGCAACCATAGAGGAAATTAAGAGTCTTGGCTCTGAGGCCGGCTTCATCTCACCGGTTGGCTTACGCGGAAAACTCAAGATCGTTGGAGACTTGTCACTACGTGGTGTTAAAAACATGTACGGTGGTGCTAATAAGCTCAATTGTGATGCGCTTAACATGAATATTGATCGTGACTTCTCAGTTGACATTGAAGATGATATTGCCATGTGTCAGCCAGGCTTTTTAGCGGTAGATACAATGAGTCCATTGCTAGAAAAGCGTGGGGTAGAAGTGGGAAATATTTTCCAGCTCGGCTACCACTACACTAAGCTAATGAAGGGTGCTACCTTCGTTGATGAAAATGGTCAAGATCAGCCATTTTACATGGGCTGTTATGGCATCGGTTTAGGCAGAACCATCGCCACAGTGGTGGAAAAATATCACGATGACAAAGGCATTATTTGGCCAGCTTCAATTGCACCTTATCAGCTTCACTTAATTTCCTTACCAGGTGGTGAAGAAAAAGCAGCTGCTGCATACAACACTTTGGAAGCAGCAGGCATCGAAGTGCTGTGGGATGATCGTTCAGAATCTGCGGGCATTAAGTTCTCCGACGCCGACTTAATTGGCATTCCACTCCGGGCCATCATCTCTAAGAAGACGGGTGATAATGTTGAAGTAAAAGATCGAAGCACTGGTGAGGTACAGTTGCTTTCAGTAGCCGATTTAGTGACACAACTGACAAAGTAAGTATGGGTAAAGAATACCAAGGTTTTATCTTCAGCAACCATGCTTTAGAGCGAATTAATGATCGTTCATTGACCATGGAGATGGTGGCCAAAACACTGCAACATCCTGATAAAACATATCCTGCGGATAAGCCCAACATGACCAAGTTCATCAGAACTTTGCATAAGCGTAAAGTTCATGTAGTGGCATCTTATCTTCCTGATACAAAAAAATGGTTGGTTGTCTCAACTTGGGTTCGAGGAGAGGATGACAAAGTGCCGCTTTCATGGCAAATTATTACGGCTCCCTTTCGATTTACTTGGTGGCTTCTCAAACTTCCCTTCACGACTAAAAAACGAAAGTAGTATTTGGTGTGCTGTAGGTACGTACTTGATGTGTTAAACGCAGATACTTCAGGAAATATCTAGGCTTATAATGTATTTTTCTCGCCATCAGCAGACCTAACTATATCACTATTGATCAATCTATTTTAGCTATGGGTTTTATGCGTTTATTTTCATATATTACTAGTTATTCCGGTGAGGAATCCCACTGCAATTATCCAGATTTATTTCTCGGTTGTTGCGGTGGGTTTTTAGTTTAAGACAACTTAATACAACACAAAGTAAGTAGTATATACTGCTCCTATGTCCCGCAAACTGATTGTTACCCACCATGCGCCTGATTTGGATGCTATCGGCGCCGTCTGGCTTTTAAAACGCTTTGACGCCCAAGAGTATGCCGATGCCAAAGTAGCTTTTGTAAATCCAGGCAGTACGATTACCTTAGAAGAAGCAGAAGAGAGTGGCATGCAGCTCCATGAAGTAACACACGTTGATACAGGCCTTGGCGAGTTTGACCACCATCAGCCAGATAGAGGTCAACAGTTTATCTGTGCTACATCACTCGTTTTTGAGTACATCTCAAAAAAATATCCGGATATCGCTAATGATGAAGTACTGAAGAGTATTGTAACTATAGTTAACGAAGTTGATCACTTTCATGAAATTTTTTGGCCAGAAGCCAGCCATCTCCGATATGGCTTTATGATTCATGAGTTAATTCGTGGAATGGAGTTTACTGATCCGCATGATGACGATTCACAGCTTCATTTTGGCTTTCAGTGTTTGGATAACGCTTACGCCAGCATGACTCAGCAACTTAAAGCAATTGAAATCATCTCGGAAAAGGGTCAAGAGTTTTCGCTCAAAGCAGGCAAGTGCCTAGCGTTAGAGACAAGAAACGATGACACGATTAAAGTCGCTCAGAAACAAGGCTTCATGGTTGTCGTACGAAAAGATACGGAATCGGGCCACATTAGGATTAAGGCCCGTCCAGATGCTGAGTTAGATCTCAAAGCAGCAGCAGATCGTATCCTGGAAGTAGATAAAATTGGCACCTGGTACTATCATCCAAGTGGAAAAATGTTAATCAACGGTTCGATAAAGCATCGAAATCAAAAACCCAGTAAGTTGCCTTTAGAGCAAGTGGTTAGCATTCTGAAGGAGTTGTATGGATAAATCTGTTTTCAGCAAAATCATCGACGGAGAAATTCCAGCTACCGTCTATTACGAAGATGAGCGATTTATCGCTATCAAAGATATCAATGGTCAAGCTCCTGTTCATGCTTTGATTATTTCCAAAAAACCGTATAAGACTCTGGAAGAGATCCCTAGCGATGATGTTGAGTTTCATGCTCAGTTACTACTGACAGCCCGAAATGTAGCTAAGCAACTTAATATTGCTGATAATTACAAATTATTTCTAAATGTCGGTGAGCGGGTACAAAGTGTCCATCATCTCCATCTCCACTTAATGGGCGGTTGGGCCAATGACAAGACCCGAGAGCAGCTCGACCAAGAGGCTTTAAAAGTTATTAATCAGTAACTTGATTTCATAGGGTATAATAATCTTCTCAATTCATAACCCGTTATCTACCCTTGAATTGACCTGGGAAGGAGGTGTACAGCTCTGCCAATAATCATTAAGGCTCAAGGTAATGAGTCGACTAACGATGTAATCAAAAAATTCAAGAAGGCCAGTATCACAATCGATATTGTCCAGATGGTTAAAGATCGTCGTTATTATCAAAAACCTTCCAAGATAAAAGCTGTTCGTCAAACTGAAAAACGACGCTTGCGCAAGCGCATTCGTGGTTTGAAGAAGATGAAAAACATTTCTCCACAGGTACTTCAAAAGATTGAAGAACGATTGAGTAATTAGTATTTTATTCTGACTAAAAAAAACACCTCGTGTAAAAGCGAGGTGTTTTTGGATTAACTTGGCCAAGATTTTTTAACTTGATTTTTTCCGTGGCTTTACTTTTGCCCGAATATTAAACTCCCATTGATCGCCATCACTGGTATCAAAACTAGTAGAGTTAGTCATTTGATAGTAATTAACCAAGTGATTACTTAAGGCTTCTTCCACTTCTTTTTTCTGTTCATTCAACTCACCAATCTGCACTTTCAAACTGGTAACTTGCGGATCAGTTTGGAGTTTAGCTTTACGTTCTTTTAACTGAGAAGAAATTTCTTCCACCTGTTGTTCAGCCACGCTGAGTTCATTATCATTGTCGAAAAAGTTTTTCAAACTTTCTCGCTTTTCTTTCATTTCATTAGAGACACGCTCAAGCTCGGTGGCGTTTCTCTCAATCACATTCTGGAGTGATGTTAAGGCCAATGCTAAATCATCAGAAACTTCTTCTTCCGTCTTGCCAGTATTCCTACTGCTTTTTTTAGCAGAAGTATCAGATAAGGCGGCTAAAGCCAAATCATCGCCTGTTTGTAGTTTAGGTGTGTCATCACCAGTTTCGAGTGCTGCCACATCGTCAGCCGCAGTTAATAAATGTGAATCATCTGTCATAGTGCTCCTTTAACGTACTCAAACGTAACCTACTTTAAGCGAAAACACAAGACAAGGACTTGCCATATGGGCCTGATAGCAGGATAATAGCAAACTATGATTAAACCATTTAAGCAAACCAAACAAATATCAACTATCGGCCCAGCAACTGAAACTGTCGAAACACTGCAAGAGATGATTGTGGCTGGCATGAATGTAGCTCGTTTTAATACTAAGCACTCAGACCCAGTTTGGCACAAAGAAAGAATCGCGCGTGTGCATCAAGCAGCTAAACAAGCTGGCACCACTGTCGCAGTCCTCTTAGATTTACAAGGTCCTGAAATTAGAGCTCTCACTCCAGGTGAGCGAACATTCTCAATCGAAGCTGGTGATGAGATTATAGTAACCGCCACGGAGCTTCCAGGTGATATGCCTCAACTAATCGTACCTGCTGAAGTGGTTAATGGCTTGCAAGTTGGCTCATTATTTTCGCTGGCAGATGGTGCCTGTGAGTTTAAGATTGTGAGAGTAGAGAACGGGACTGCCATCGGCCAAGCCGATTACAGCTGCGAAGTAAAACACCGCAAAACAATGAACACTCCTGGATTAGTACTAGACATGCCTTCGTTGACTGAGCGCGATATTCAGTACTTAGATGGTGTTGATTTATCACAAGTAGACTTCGTGGGACTGTCTTTCGTCCGTTCAGTCGCAGACATTGAACACTTCCGCGCAGCACTGCAGGAGCGAGGCTCAAATGCTGCTATCGTAGCGAAGATTGAGAATCAAGTAGCCTTAGATAACTTGGACAGTATCATTGGTGCCAGTGACGCAGTCATGATCGGTCGTGGGGACTTAGGGGTTGAAGTACCTTATGAAGAATTAACTTATTGGCAGATTGTAATTATCGAAAAATGCCGCTTTGCTAGTAAACCAGTTATTACAGCCACTGAGATGGTAAAGTCGATGTTAACAAATCCACGACCAACTCGCGCAGAGATTAGTGATGTCGGTCACTCAGTCTTTGATGGTACTGATGCAGTGATGTTATCTGATGAGACAACTATTGGTAAGTATCCTGTTAAGACAGTAGCTGTGCAGTCAAAAATTGCCGCATACACCGAAAAAAAAGTGACTAGCACAAAATTCAAAGATCAATTACTTGCCGGCAACACATCGTTACAAAAAATAGTCAGTGAAGTTGCTGATGCATCACAAATCGTGATTGTGAGTGATGACTTAGAGTTAACAACTCAACTCGCAGCTCTGCATTTACCAACACCGATTCATCAGCTCAGTACCAGCGACGTCATCATCCGCCGTACACAGTTACTGTTCGGTGTCACTGCTGATGTTTACACAGGTGATATGAATGACGAAGCAGCCATCATTGAACACTATAAAACGACAGGCTTCTCAAATGCTGGTGACAAAGTTGCAATCATTACTATGCAATTGAGTACAAAATCTGCTACAACTAATGTAGTAGTAATTTAACATGTTCCATAGGAGCATTCATGAAAAAAAATAACAATCGAGGTCTCCTCACAACTGCTGCATTAGCG
>JALYRS010000062.1 GCA_030855135.1 bacterium
CACTTGACTCGGTTTATACCACTCTCTGGGATTAAACTGCATGCAAACAAAGCATACTGAGTTCTCAGTTTAATAGCACTTAGCAAAGTAGCTAAACTCAGGCACCTATTTTCGACTCAATAAAAAGTTAGCGAACGTTAATACCCTTACGATCCTCTTTAATCTTATTAGCAATCACACCTGGCACCTCTTCATAGTGACTGGGCAAGAGTACGCTACTGGCTCGGCCTTGAGTCATACTACGAAGTGTTGTGACGTACCCTTGCATCTCTGCTAATGGTACTAAGGCAGTGATAATTACCAATTTACCGCGGTTAGCAGTACTTTGAATCTGGGCGCGGCGCGAACCTAAGTCTCCAATTACATCACCCATAAAGTCGTCTGGGGTAGTCACTTCAGTCTTCATGATCGGCTCAAGTAAAATTGGTGAAGCTTGAGCTACACCATCCCTCATACCTAACGAACCAGCCATTTTAAATGACAACTCACTCGAGTCCACATCGTGATATGAACCGTCATATAGAGTTACCTTAATATCAGTCATTGGATACCCTGCGATGAAGCCACGCTCTAATGACTCTTTAATACCGTCATTGGCTGGCTCGATATATTCACGAGGTACAGTGCCCCCAGTCACAGCATTAACAAATTCATAACCAGTGCCTCGATCTTTTGGCTCAAGCTTGAGTAAAACGTGACCGTATTGACCACGTCCACCAGTTTGCTTAATATACTTACCTTCACCGTCGGCAGCTGCTTTGATGGTTTCCTTGTAAGCAACTTGAGGGGCGCCCACGTTAGCTTCGACTTTGAACTCACGCTTCATCCGGTCGACTAAGATCTCCAGATGCAACTCACCCATACCAGAGATAATGGTTTGACCAGTTTCGTGGTTAGACTTGATGGAGAAGGTAGGATCTTCCTCAGATAATTTACCTAAGGCTACACCCATCTTTTCCTGGTCTGCTTTAGTTTTTGGCTCAATGGCTAATGAAATAACTGGCTCAGCAAATGAGATACCCTCCAAAACAATTGGCTGAGTTTCTTCACATAAGCTATCACCCGTTTTGGTATCTTTTAGACCCACGATTGCGACAATTTCTCCAGCAAAAGCTTCAGTGATCTCTTCACGCTGGTTAGCATGCATCAGCAACAAACGACCAACTCGCTCTCTCACTTTGCGAGTAGAGTTATAGGTATAGGTACCTGATGTCAATTTACCAGAGTAAATACGAGCGTAAGTTAGGCGACCCACGTGAGGATCAGTTTGAATTTTAAATGATAAGGCCGCAAATGGCTCTTCAGGTACTAATTTTCTAACTGCTTCGTCACCTGTCTTTGGGTTAATACCTTTAATTTCTACAATGTCTTGAGGAGAAGGGAGGTACTCCACTACTCCATCCAAGAGGACTTGGACACCTGTATTTCGCAGTGAAGAGCCACAGAAAACTGGTACTAACTTGTAACTAATAGTCGCTTTGCGTAAGGCTGCCTTCAGCTCTTCAATTGAAGGTTCTTCGGCATTTAAAAACTTCTCAAATAATGTGTCATCTGTTTCACTAATCTGTTCAACTAATAAAGCGCGATACTGCTCAACTTCCTCTTTCATCTCGGCAGGAATTTCTACTTCGGTATACTCAGCACCTAAGTCGCCTTTTTCCCAGACCCAGGCTTTACGCTCTAGTAACTGGACTACACCTTTGAAGGTATCTTCCACACCAATTGGTAAGACCATAATAGCTGGCTTAACACCAAATTTCTCTTTTATGTCACCAATAGTGCGCATGAAATCGGCGCCTAATTTATCCATCTTATTCACAAAACAGATACGAGGCACACTGTACTTGTCGGCTTGGCGCCACACAGTCTCTGATTGAGACTGGACACCCTCTTCTGCATCCAAAACAGTGATGCCACCATCGAGTACCCGGAGTGAACGCTCCACCTCAGCTGTGAAGTCAACGTGTCCAGGTGTGTCGATAATGTTGAAACGATATGATTCTCGATCTAGGTGAGTTTCAAAAACAGGTGTCCAAAAAGTGGTGGTAGCAGCTGAGACAATGGTAATACCACGCTCCCGCTCTTGGTCCATCCAGTCCATTTGGGTGGCACCTTCGTGAACCTCACCAATTTTATATGATTTACCAGTGTAATAGAGGATACGCTCAGTAGTGGTGGTTTTACCTGCATCAATGTGAGCAATAATACCAATATTTCGGATCCGGTCTAAAGGGACATTACGATTAGTTGTTTTGACTGTTGTTTGAGCCATACACGTGCTTTTTCATTCAATTATTATAAAAGTGTTACCATCTGAAGTGAGCAAAAGCCTTGTTGGCTTCAGCCATACGGTGAGCACCATCTCGCTTTGCAATCGCACCACCTTGGTTGCTTAAAGCATCCAACATCTCGGCGAGTAATTTTTCAGCAAAGGAGTGAAACTCTTTGTTAGGACGTTTGTTAGCTTCAATTATTAACCAACGAAGTGCTAATGAGAAGCCACGTCTGCCTCGTACTGGCATTGGCACTTGATAGGCTGCACCACCTACACGGCGGGAACGAACTTCCATTTGTGGAGTAATAATCCGTACTACGTCATCGAAGACTTCAAGAGGCTTACGACCAGTCTTCTCGCCCAGCATCTCCATAGCCAAGTAGACTTGTCTTTGAGCAATTGAGCGTTTGCCATCACGCATGATGTAGTTCACCAAGCGGGCGACTTTAACTGAGTTATATTTTGCGTCTGGTTGGACGTCTCTGAGGGGGGCGCGTTTTGAGCGCATACTTCACCTTTCGGGTTACTCTAACTGTTCACCAGGAACAGCCAGTATTAATTATTATTAACCTTTTTTAACACCATATTTACTACGACTGGTCTTACGATCGTTGACGCCAGCACAGTCATATTTACCGCGGACGATGTGATACTTCACACCAGGTAAGTCTTTTACTCTACCACCACGGACCAACACAATACTGTGTTCAGCTAAGTTATGACCTTCACCCATGATGTAAGCCGTAACTTCCATCTTGTTTGATAACCGCACACGAGCTACTTTACGTAAAGCTGAGTTAGGTTTCTTTGGGGTCATGGTTTTGACAATGGTACAGACACCACGCTTTTGTGGATTAATCGTCTTGACAGGAGAGTTGGTGATCGTGTTGAAACTTCGACGTAATGCCGCGGCTTTAATACGCTTGGCATTGCTTTGGCGACCACCTTTTCTGATTAGCTGATTGATTGTTGGCATGTTTTATTCTTTCCGAGTCGTGATTGTACCATGATTAATTATTGAAGCAAAGGCGAGCTTTCGCCCGCCTTCACTCTGCAAATTAGTTTCTATTTATGCTACTTCCTCGATCAAAGCTTGATCTTTACTGGTAGGAATTAACCGACCAATAATGACATTTTCTTTCAGACCGACCAAGTAATCTACCGCTCCAGATGCTGCAGCTTCTGTTAACACATTCTTAGTGTGTTGGAATGAAGCAGCTGACAACCATGAGTTGGTAAAGAGTGATGAGCGAGTAATACCCAAGAGCATTACTTTAGCTGTAGCTGGCTCTCCACCGGCAGCAATAGTTGCATCGTTGGCCTGGATGAATGAACCACGTTCGGTAACTTCACCAGTTAAGAACTCAGTGTCACCTGGTTGCTCAATCTGCACTTTATCACCCATCTTACGTAAGATGACTTCAAAGTGTTTGTCGTGAATTGGAATACCTTGTGATTCATACACCTTCTGGACTTCATTAATAATGTGCTCTTGAGCAAACTGTAAGCCTCGAACATTCATTAACTCATGAGGATCCATCGAGCCGCCGGTTAGTGCTTGACCCATAGTGACTAAGTCACCTTTATCAACCACTAAGACACTTGATCTAGGTACCGTGTACGCCCGCTCTTCCATTGGTTGGCTGGTGGTCTTGATAGTCAAAACCGTGCCTTCATCAGTATCTTCGATACTAACTTTACCAGAGATCTCAGCTACTAAAGCTAAGTTCTTAGGTACACGAGCTTCAACCAGCTCTTCGACACGTGGTAAGCCTTGGGTCACGTCGAGACCGACGATACCTCCAGAGTGCTTAACCCGCATAGTAAGCTGAGTACCTGGCTCACCAATTGACTGAGCAGCGATCACACCAACTGGGACACCAATGTCGACCATGGCATGGGTTGAGAAGTCCCAACCATAACATGCTTGGCAAAGTCCTCGAGCTGATTCACATGATAATGGTGAGCGAACCTCAACCATATCTGTGCCGGCAGCTACAATTTCTTGAGCTAGCTCTGGAGTGACAATTTGGCCAGCTTCAATAGTTTTCTTACCATTGAGTACTGGTTTGTTGAGCATCCGACCGGTCATGCGATTAGCAAATGCATCTGGGCGATTGCCTTTGAACAACTCTAGGCCTAGCTTGGTACCACAGTCATACTGTCGGATGATAACGTCGTGAGACACGTCACATAAGCGACGGGTTAGGTAACCTGCATCAGCAGTCTTTAGGGCTGAGTCAGTCAAACCTTTACGTGAACCACGAGCTGAAGTCACATACTCGAAGATCGAGAGACCTTCGCGGAAGTTTGACTTCGTTGGCATCTCCACAATATTACCTAATGGGTCAACCACGAGTCCCCGCATAGCAGCTAACTGTTTAACCTGATCTTTGGATGCACGAGTACCACCTGAGTTAATCATGACTTTAACAGCATTCTGTTCGTCATATGAGTTCCAGGTTTTTTCGGCTACTTCATCAGTCGTCTTCATCCAGATATCAAAGGTTAAGCGGCGGCGTTCTTCTGTCGTGACTAAGCCTTCGTTGTAGTTATCTTGAACTTCTTCAGCTTGCTTGTTGGCTTTGATAATGATCTCTTCTTTTTCCTCGATCATTTGACAGTCACTAACAGAGACTGAGAGACCAGACATAGTTGCAGCTTGGAAACCTAAGTTCTTGATGTCGTCAATTAAGACTGCAACCAGTTCTTCTTCTTCAGTTTGAATAGCTTTGGTCACGAGTTCTTTGATCTTCTTAGCAGTAACTGGCTCATTGATGTATCTGAGCGATTCTGGCAAGATGTCATTGAACTGCAACCGGCCAACAGTAGTTTCTAAGATCTGAGTACCCGTTGGGGTTTGCACTCTCACCTTAATAGCCTGTCGTAATGCCACCTGTCCCACTTGGAATGCGTGGTAGGCCTCATCTTTTGAAGCGAAGATAGTTTTGATCGCTGGCACTTTACCGTCTAGGGCTGTGTGGTAGTACGTACCCATAGCCATCTCTTTGTTAGGTACGGTGATTGGATCACCATTCGCAGGTTTCAAGAGATTATGGGTAGCCATCATTAACTCTCGGCACTCTTCCTGAGCTTCTTCAGTTAAAGGT
>JALYRS010000063.1 GCA_030855135.1 bacterium
GTTCTTTACTACGATTTGAAAGGAAGGGCCCCCAGCAATGGGGGCACTTTTGTATGTAAGGGGATATGTAAGACTTTGTAAGAAAAAGCTTGCTACAATATGGGACTTTCCCTGATCACATTACTTAAGAGTAATCTTGTACTCGAGACGTTTCATAGTGGCTGTCCTAGCAGGGCTTTTTTTGCTACTGGGGAGTTCGCCCCAACTTATCTCCATTCCATCTACACTGGCCCAAGGTTGCGCAATAACCAACTTTACCATGCAGCCCGAAGGCACAGTGGGACTTGGGACAAACGTGTTCCTTTCAGGAACAAGTACATGCGGTACCGTTCGTTTTGAAGTGAATGGTAACCCTCGTGCTGAGATCGGGAGCACCAATCAAACTGAAACACTGCGTACGAATGAGTTCGGCACAGGTAGTTTCGATGTTTGTTTTGTGGCTCGGGGTGATGGTGGCTGGGAAAATGCTGCCCGCTTTAGTATTAATGGTAATCCATTTGGTGAGTCTGGTCAAAACACCATCTCAGCCCATTGGCGTGCCGATATCTATGGCTCAGTGCGTGTATGTTTCCATATCGCCGCCGGCGACTGGGAACGTGGGGCACAGAGCTGTACAAATATTGAAGTGGTGGAAGCACCGCAAGGCAACAATCCACCTGCTCAAGGAAACACTACCGATAACCAAGGTGGTAGCGGAGGAGAGTTTCCTCAAGCTCAGCAACCCAGCAATAACCCCCCAGCACCCAGTAATTCGGGAAACAGCGCCTCAGGTAACAACTCGAGCTCAGCCAATACCTCCTGTGGTTACCAAGTTGGGCTGTCCGTTGGCGGTAGTGGTCAAGTTACACCTGGTGCACCGAACAGAATGCGGTCTAACCCCAATCTTGGTTCTAACCAAGTAGGAAGTATTCCTGGTGGGGCAGAATTTGCGGTCGTTGGTGGTCCAACCTGTGCCGATGGCTACCAATGGTGGCAGGTTGACTACAATGGCATTCGTGGCTGGACAGCAGCGGGTGGTAATGGGCAACTCTGGGTGCAGACGGTCTCTGGCTCAAGTGGAAGTTCGGGTAGTAACTCCAACTCTAGTAGCAACACCGTCTCTCAGCCTGCTTCCAACAATTCAAGTTGTGGTGTACGCGTTAGCTTGAGTGTTGGCGGTCGAGCACGCGTTACTCCCGGTGACCCCAATCGAATGCGTTCTCAAGCGTCAACGGGTTCCAACCAAGTAGGAAGTATTCCTGGGGGAGGGGCATTTGAAGTTATCGGTGGTCCGACCTGTGCTGATGGCTACCAATGGTGGCAGGTCAACTACAACGGTACTCGTGGCTGGACAGCAGCGGGTGGAAATGGGCAGCCCTGGGTGCAGGCGGTGGGTGGTGCTGGTAACAGTGGTGCAAATAACAACACGGGAGGTGTTAAACGTCAGATAACGGATGAGAGAGTTAACTTGGCAGATGGTTCAAGTTTTACGTTCCGCTTTGACAGGGATCGTAACTGGATCTTAAATGGCAGTGAGTTTGTGGTTTCCGAGATTAACAAGCTCAATGCCCAGGTGAACAGCACTAGTAGTATGACTGATCAGGTCAGAGCAGTCTTTACCTACGCCGTTCCTGTTGTTGGCCAAGCTGACAGTAATATCGATCGTATAAAGGGCCAACTTTGCCGCGGAAGTGCTTCCTGTGAAGCCCGAATACTGTATGTGGTAAGTGATAGGGTTATGGATTTATCTGGGGTTGGTAACATAGCCTACGGCTATTATATTGATTCACTGAACTTGCCACTACGGCTCAGTGATTCAATAGCCAACTGGGATCAGTTGATTAGTTCATTGCGAGCCCGAGAATATATCACAACTCGTGATAACTCTGATGACCTTAATCAACGTGACGTGGGACGAGAGCTTCGAAGAAGGGGCTTGAGTGTGGATTCCCTCAACAGCATAGCACAGGAGCTAGGGCTGTACTAACTCTTCACAAAATAAGTAATAGCAAACTAGGTGGTCTGTCAAACAGACCACCTAGTAGTTTAATAAAAAAATAAAATGAAACCTAGGAATACGAAGTAGGAAAGATAGAATAAAAATAATGTAGCAAAACTACACAATAGAGCTAAGGATAAATGAGATAATAACTTATTGGGAACGGGTTTTTTCTTAAAGGTAAATAATAATAAAAGGAAAATTAAATTTCCTGCAAACCAAGTAATCAATGGATTCCACTTAAAGGCGAAAGTAGTGACAAGTAGTGAAATACCACTAACAGATAGATATTGCAGAAAAGTAGCGCCAGCTGCTGAAACTCCCACAATAGAATAAATGAAGTAACATATAATTGCTACAACATAGCTTGCAAGTATTACACCACCCAGATATTTATGTTTGTTTTGCATACCAGATAATTGTAACAATAATTGAGCATTATAATTATGCTAAATTTTACATCAAAATCCCCTCACTTCACTGCAATCCATTTTGCCTTTCATTTTCTTAATCGGCACGTAGTGCTGCTCATCATTCCTCATATTTTATGGTTATTAATTTTTAGTATTGGCGAATTTACACTTCCAAAAATCATCTCTACACCCATTTTATTTATTACTTTTATCTGGTGGGGTGCACAGCTGGCGATAGTTAAGAGTATTCTGGACGGAAGTATTTTAGATACTGAGCTAGTTGTACGACAGCTTTGGAGTTATATAAAAAAGTTCTCTGTGATATTTGTAGGTGGGATTCTGACAGCTTCATTGCTGCTGTTAATCCTGGTAGTACTACAGTCTTTCTATATCTCAGCTTCAGGTATTGGCATACAAGAAATGTATGATGCTCAATTTGAGATTACTACCTTCACCAGCTTGCTATTTCATTTCTTAAATTTCACACTTCTCACAATTGCCACGATACTAATATGTACAATTGCTCTAGATACTAGAAGTTTTTTTAGATCAATTAAACCGAGTATTAAGTATAGTATTCAACACAAGAAACTTGTTTTCTTACTTTTCAGCTACTTCATACTGAGCAGAGTACTAGGGCAATTATCATCAAGCCTCTTACATGAGTTGCCTGTTATTTTGTTCATGACATACACCGACACTGTGGTAACCGTTGCCCTATTTTATTCTATGTATACACAAAAAAATTCATCGCTCAAAAACGAAGTGCAGCTCTACCCACCAAAAAGCGACTGATTACTCAGCCGCTTTTCAAATTCAAAAATAAAAAAATTAGACTTTCTCAACCAAGACTCTAACACTTGGACTCATCGTAGCAGACACGGTCAGCTTGACGATTTTGCCGGCGAGAGCAGTGGTGAGAGTAGTTAAGTTTTCGAGTAAGTCTTTGGTTTCCATTGAAGCTTTACCAATACTAATGTGCATTAGCGGAGCTTTCTTCTCGGTTTTCAAAGTAATTTTGCCACCTTCTAATTCTTGTTTCTTAAGTTCTGGCTTAGGTGTAATGGTCCCATTCTTCGGGTTTGGCATTAAGCCACGAGGGCCAAGAGTCCGAGCGTGCTTAGCCAATTGTGGCATAAAGCGAGGCTCAGTAATCAAGACGTCAAACTCAATCACGCCACTCTCGAGTTGCGCTAAGACTGCGTCATCAACAATCGCCACCCGAATGGTTTTGCCAGTTGAGTGAGGGAAAGTTAAGGAAGTAGAGAAGCCGGCTTCTTTGAGCACTGCATCAGCGGTGATTGTGCCATCAAAATGTGAGTAGGAAAGTTTTTTTACTAACTCAATCGCGGCGAAAGGATCGTAGGCTTTGGTCTTATCAACTTGTGATCTAACGATTTGATATTTGCCTGATCTGACGCGGCCTTTTTTAACTTTTTGAGTAGAAGCAGCTGGTGTAGCTTCGGTGGTAGTATCGGCTGAATTCTCTCCAGCTTCACTATCAAAGATTTTCACTTCTACTTCAGAAGTCGACATGTCTGTATCTTTTCTTTTACTGCCCATATAAACTCCTTATTTGATCTCCACACCCATGCTTAGAGCGGTGCCTTTAACACTGTTAATGGCTGACTCTAAGCTGTCGGTGTTTAAATCGGGCAACTTCTGCTCAGCTATTTGCTTGACTTGATCTTCACTCAGAGAGCCAACTGACTTCGTGCCAGCGGTGCCACTTCCAGCTTTGATCTTTAAGGCCTGCTTAATCATTTCTGATACAGGAGGTAACTTTAAGACAAAAGTGAAGGAGCGGTCTTCGTAAATGGTAATTTCAGCAGGAATGACTTGTCCACGCTTATCAGCGGTGGCGTCGTTGTACTTCTTCAGGAAGTCCATCATGTTGATACCAGATCCACCCAAAATTGGTCCAATTGGTGGTGCAGGAGTTGCACTACCAGCTGGTAGGTTCAATTTGAGCAGCTTTGCAATTTTTTTAGCCATAGCGTTCCTATTATTATTACTTAAGCTAGAGATCCAGGGAGAGGGTTGAAGTCTAAGTCTACGTAAGAAGAAAAAAGCAGAAGCTAGTTTCGCGAACCTCTCTTGGGTTAGCTACCTCAATATTTTTATATGGTGCCGAGGTGTGGCACAACATTGCATGCATTATAGCACGAAGCTAGACTTATTGCGAGATAGCTGGTTTAGTAAACGAAACAGTAGGTAACAGCGCATCAATCAACCGCTGAGTGGTTTCGCTTGTTGCTTCATCTGTCATCTTAATGACAGTGCCTTTACCGTCAAGTAAGTAGTACAGTTGCTGGTCAGAGGTGATACCGGCACTACTACAAGTACGGCGGATAGAGAGCAGCTGCATTTGAGGTAAGAAAATACTTTGTTCAGCTCGTGACTCGGCTGATTGGTTGCTGAGATCGCTACATACAATTTCATCGTCAATATACCTCTTGAGCTGGTCAATCGTAGTCACTTGGTTACCGGTGGGATTTCGCCAGGATTCAAAAATAAAGACAATGGGTTCTGGGCCCTCACCTGCCATGTAGCTAACAGCCGGACCTTGGTTGCCAATAGTGATAGTTGGGGGCATTGACTCTTGGACAGAGACGGTCCAGTGCATAGGATGACTGAAAGCTATGCCTAGCTCAGGGCTAGTAAAGCTTTGCCAAGTATCAGTCGTGATCTCGGTGGGACAGGGATCAAACTCACAGTTAGGACCACTCCGGTCAACGGCACTACCATCAGGGCAAATCATCGCATCCATCGTACACATTGTTTGGTCGGGGAAGATGTCGGTAGGGCCGGCAATAGCTGGCGGGTTATCCAGTCCACCCTGCACAATACCAG
>JALYRS010000064.1 GCA_030855135.1 bacterium
CCGTTCTCCAGGCCTTTAATTCTGTGGTCTAGCTCTCTCAGTTGGCTTAGACATATCACGGGCAGGTCATAATGAAGGTCGTGGGCATATGCAATTAGCTCTACTCCATCACCATCAGGTAGTATCCGATCAGTCAAAACTAAGTCGAAGTGCTCGGACTCAAGATAGGCATAGGCTGCATCCAGAGTAGTAGCCCAACTGACTTGGCAACGATGTTCTAGCAGTGTTTGCTTAATTAACTGTCCGCATAATTGATCATCCTCAAGTAAGAGTATATGTACCATATGGCGGAATAGTAATAAGTTGTAGAATAAATTCAACTCGTGATGTTTTGTGATGAGTTTGATATACTCAAATGTCGCCTAGGTTCCCGTGTAGTGAAATGGCATCACAACAGATTCTGACTCTGTTATTTGGGGTTCGAATCCCTGCACGGGATCACTACAATCTTCAAACTGTCCCATTTTCATATCTATTTTCATCGTATAAAATGTGCTCATCGCTCAGTTGAGTCGAGATGGAGTACTGACATGGCGGCACCAGAAGTTCTCCTGGTAGATGGCCAAGGTGACCAGGTAGTGGTTACTGGAAGCCGAATTGATTACCGGAGAAACCAGTTGATCGTCTTCATCACAAAAGACTGGTTTACTCTCAGCAAAGAGCTGAAAGAAAAGGCTCGGGCTGAGGGTGTCAGACGGATGAAGTACTGTTCCAGCATGAGGCGAGATGACCGCTTCTTCGTCTTCCGCAGATCTAGACGCGGCTAGGACTCGCCTTCGAGATAGTTATTCTGGCAGATGAAATACTCTGCCAGATTTTTTAATCTAAGTTAGATTTAACACCTACTCTATCTATTAAAGGCAGATACAGTCTAACCTCTTGCCAAAATTTTTCGGCCAGCTTGGCAGAAAATACGCTATTCTTACCTCTTTCCATACCAGAACACAGGCGTCGCTCATAATCACGAATAATCTCTACTACTGATTTACCCAGTGAGTGGAATTGTTGACTCCAGGCTTTACGATCTTGCTGATAGTTGTCATGTACTGTCTTAAACTCACCAAACTGGTCGTGATTAGCTTCAATCATTTCTTGAACGTATTTTTTGTATTTTGTCATAGTGTGATAGTAAGTGTAGCGAATGTCGCTACTCTTGAAAAGAAGTACTCTTACTGTGCTATTACCGATATATGCTTTAACTCTCAAATAATAACCCTACAGTGATACTTACCATTAATTATTCTAGACAGAATAGGAAAGGAGGTAACACAGTATGGCAAGAGGATTTTTTGGAAACTCACAAAAGCATCGCGAAGCAGGAATGAAGAGTTCCGGCAACACAACTCGCGGAGCAAACAGACGCGGTGGTCGACAACGCAACTCAGAAAATGAGTAGCTATTCTCCATCATTCAATAAGGGCCAGGAAGTTCATAGCTATCTGGCCTTTTTGATGGACTATAACTGAAACTGACCATCTGCATAGATCACCCGGCTACTACCGTTCATTAGGGTGGCGGTGACTACACGATCAGTTGTACTAATGATATCAGTGTGTTCTGCAGCATCATTATAACCAAATGCTTCCCACTGGACTTTAGTTACACAGCTCGCATCGCCTCTATAACAGTCTTTATATGCCATACCTAGTGCAAGGTGCGTGTTGCCGTATGGTCCGCCGATATTTTCATCAAACAACGTCTCTGCCATTACATGAGTAATTCGTGACATCCGTTTGTCAGTTAAAGAAAATTCACCAGCCTTATTAGCATTGGGACTGCGTAACATTTCCTGCAGTAACTTATTCCCGACTTTGGCCGTTGCCTCAACAACCACCCCATCTTTGAACTGTAAGTAAACATCTTGCATCATATTTCCGTAGCGATATACCGGTTGGTTGAAGCGTATCCAGCCATTGGTGCCACGCCAGTCCGGTGACGTGAAGAACTCAAAACTTGGTATATTTCGGCCGCTACCAGCTTGCCAAATTCGGTTGGCGCCCAGCTTGACTGTTATGTCTGCATCGGCACCTTTAACAGTGAGAAAATCTATCTCCATGCTGTTAAGCTTACCCTTAATCTCACGCTGAAAAGTAGCGATTTTTTGCCACTCTTTAATGGGATCGGCAGCATCCAAGAAACAAGCATTTATGATTTGCTGCCAGTACTCCTCAAGTGTTAAACCCACTGTATCCGCTTTAGCCTGCACTCCCCATAGGCCAATAGTCCAGGTAAATTTACCCTTTGTTTCTTTTTCTTGCAGCCAGTCACGATACTCTTTCTTGGCATCTCGGCTCATGATGATTTTCTCTGCCGGTACATCTTTGAGATCTTCTGGGTCTACATCTGCGATGATTCCCAGTTGATGATCAATTAGCTTCGCCTTGGCTTCTAAGTACTCTCTTGGGAAGAAGGTTAATTGCGCTGCACTCGCCCGATCAAAAAAGGCCTTATCAAACTCAGTTGGCAAGATTCTAATCATTGGCATGGCGCCAGCTTCTAAAATCACATTTTGTAACGCTAGAGCCAATGGTTTGGCTACATCTGGCACAGCACACTCAACTACCTCTCCAGGTTTTACTCCACTTCCAGAGTTAAGTGCATAGTTAATCAAAACATCTGCATAATTTTGGATAATATGGGCTGGTGGCTGATAAATTTTAGACATTGTTTCCCTTATCTTCTAAAAATGCTGCAAGTTTATGTAATGATCTCGCTCGGTGACTGAGGGTATTCTTGACTGAGCCTCCAAGCTCACCAAAGGTCATTTCATAGCCATCGGGGATGAAAATTGGGTCGTAGCCAAAGCCTTCAGTACCTTTGATGGCACTGGCTATAGTACCAGCTACTTCACCACGAAAGAAGTGCTCTTTTCTAGTTTTCGGGAGGTACAAACAAATAACCGAAACAAAGCGGGCTGATCTATCATGCTTGTCGTTTAGTAATGATAAAATTTTTTCATTTCGATCCGTATCACTGCCAGGTATAAAGCGTTTTGAGTAAACGCCTGGCTGATTATCTAGAGCCGAGACTTCTAGGCCAGAGTCGTCTGCAATCGTGGGGATACCTGCTAGCTCGGCATACGTTTTGGCCTTAAGCAAAGCATTTTCTTCAAATGAAGTACCAGTCTCTTCAACATCTAGATTTGAGAAGCTAGGAAAATCCTGTAATCCTTTCAACAAGAACTCACTAGACGACATAATGGCAGCGGCTTCAGCAACTTTATGTTGATTCTGCGTGCCAAAGAGGAGTTCCATTACTTACTGTCCACCACCACCGAGCATTCCACCTAATCCACCGGTCATCTGCTGTAACTTCTTGGCTGCCAGTTCTTGTGACTGCTTGATGCCTTTATTTAAGACATCGATAGCTTCTTGACTGGAAATACCTTGGACTGAGAACTGCTTAATTTTTTGATCGCCCGAAATAACGACCACAATATCACCTTCTTCGATTCTAATTTCCTCAGCAGCTAACTCTTGCTGCATTTGTTTTGCTTGTTTTCGTAAGCTGTTAAGATCACCAAGCGCTTTTAGTGGGTTTGCCATATGTTCCTTTAGGATTCAATAACTACCAAGTAGATTGTACTATATCAAGGCCAGCTCGGCCAGGGCACTCAGATCGGTGGTATCAGAACTCAGCTGAAGATCAGTAACTATTTTAGACTTGCTACTCTCTCTCTCGATGATCGTAAACTCTAGACCTATGGTGCCACCGGCTATCGGAGCAACACACTCTTGAATCATCGAAAAAAACTTTGGCTGCTGTAACTGGTCTTTATGGAATTGATAAAAAACAGCAATTTGAGCTACTTCTCGACTGACCATCACGGGTCTAGCAGATCTGAGTAAAGCAGCTAGTGAAGAGTTTTTTGCTCTTACCAGTTCCAAGAACTGCTCCCACTGAGCAATTAGCATCGAGCTGTCACCTTCACCAATTGGTATAACGTTAGCTACATGTGCAGGTAACTCGCTCGGCTCAGTACTGGCTTTGACTTCAATTATCGAGTTAGTGGCTGTTTGAGCGGGTGGTGATTTTTTTACGGTAGCAGGAGTCGAGATAATTTTAGCTGGTGTACCATCTTTATCCATCGCTCGAAAGACCATGTCGAGAAGTTTGAGCTCAAGCTCCAAAAATGGCAACGCCTCTGCAGAGCCGGTCGGTAGCGACTTGAGTTCCTGAAGAAAGAACTTACTAACTTGCGTGGACCACTGCGCTGTCCCCGGGTGAATTGCCAAAGATGTTAATAAATCTGTGTGAAGAAAATCAAGTAACATTTTATAAAAGACTGCCGGAACGATGGCAGAATGGCGTAAGCTCTCAATCAAAATGACTAAGCTAGTAGCATCACGACTGGTGACTGCTTTAATCAGGCTTGACATTGATTCAGTGAATGGCAGATGACCTTTTCCAGTGAAGGCTTCAGATGTAAGCTTCTTATCTGCTAGAGTAAACTGTTCCAGTAGTTTTATTGCATCTCGGAAACTACCATCTGCTAACAGCGCTAAATCTTGTAGAGCTGTCGCATCGTACTCAATTTTTTCTGCATCGGCAACAACTCTCAATGCGGCATCAAGTTCGGAAACTGTTGCGCGCTTAAAAGGAACAACGGTAGATCTAGAGACAATCGTTCCTGGCACTTTATGGTGTTCAGTAGTGGCTAAGATGAAGACTACATGAGCTGGGGGTTCCTCCAGCAGCTTAAGCAAAGCATTAAATGCTTCAGTTGTTAACATGTGGACCTCATCTAGGATATAGACACTAATACTGCCCATATGAAGAGGAATAACCACCTGCTCTCGTAAAGCTCTTATATCATCGATACCTCGGTTGCTAGCAGCATCAAGCTCCCGCACCAGATAAGACGTTCCATTAAAAATCTTTTCCTGCTCCGCAGATTTGGTGGTCGGCTCAGACAGCTTACTTTTTTTAGCTCCATCTCTCCTGAATACATCTAGCACCTGCTTCTCATTAATGGGGTCATTAAGAATCGCAGCCAGGATACGGGCGGTTGAGGTTTTACCGGTGCCTTTTTGGCCGCTGAATAAAAACACTTGGGGTAGCTCGCCTTGTTCAAGATAGCTAGATAGCATCTCTCGCACAGAAGTAAGATGGAGTTGTGAAATCGCTCGAGGGCGATACTTTCTATACCATGACATATTAATCGTGATGATAGCCCAGTAAATGTA
>JALYRS010000025.1 GCA_030855135.1 bacterium
TACTCTCAAACGGATCGTCGCAATTGGAATAGATGACTTTGTCTTTGAAGGTGTCAGAATCATATTCAAGATACGCCTCAATCTCCTTCTGGATGTCATGATATTGCGAATAGAACTCGTCGTTCTTTACACGTTTTGCGTCAGCAAGATTTGTGTTTGCCATAGTCATTTACATTCATATTTTTGAACCATACGATTTTTTCGTACAGCTGGATTTTAGGCCTTCAACTTCTTTACGCTGCTACTTCCATATAAAGATTGCATCTGAGATATGGCAATTTGATTAAGTTGTAACAAACGGTCTGGCTGAGATAGTCCCTGCCGGATCAGCTCGGCATTAATGCCTTCCAAGTTGGCCAACACAACTAATTGAGTAACGCCGGCATAGTCACGGATATTGCCCTCCTTACCCTTATTCTCATCACGCCAATCCTTAGCTGTCTTTCCAAATAGAGCTACGTTAAGTACATCCGCTTCATTGGCATAAACCATATTTGTTCTGCTCTTAGAGATATTTGCAGGAATCAAGTGAGCTTTAACCGCATCAGTATGAATTTTGTAGTTAATCTTAGCCAGCAAGCGCTTGATATCCCAACCTTGAGCCAATCTAAAACTCTCTTCCTCCTTAAGTCTTTGAAACTCCTTGATGAGGTAAATCTTAAATTCAGGACTGATCCACATACCAAACTCAAAAGCGATATCTTTGTGAGCATATGTGCCACCATATCGGCCAGTTGCTGCTTTGAGTCCAATAGCATTCGTCTTACTTACCCACTCTTTGACACTTATCTTGTAGCTATTCAAACCAGCCTTGCTTTTAATTATGGCGAATTCGCCATAATTAAAATCCGGATTGTGCAGTTTTTCCCAAATCCCCAAGAATTCAACGGTATTTCTATTTCGTAGCCAGTCTGAGATAAAAAAATCGCCGTCTTTGGCTTTGAGCATGTCGGTTAATGAAATGAAATCCTCATTTTCCGAATGCAACATGATGCTTACTTGACGACCTTGGACAGTGATCTTTTTGATTTTAGACATGTTACTTTTTCTTTATAAACCTCTTAATGTCCTCCAATTTGTAGCGTCTGATTTTTCTCTCACCTATGCGAACCGCCACCAGAATACCTTTGCGGTCCCAAAGCCGAAGGGTGTTTGGGTGGACACTCAATATCTCTGCTGCTTCTTTGAGTTTTAAAAGTCTCTCCATATGTACATTACTTACCAAGTAATGACACTAGAATACAAAATAATTGCCGATTTTTCAATTGCGGAAGTCAGTAATTTCCATTTTGGAAATAACTCACTAGAAAACAGAGCCCTGACCCCGTGTGGCCACTTTTGCTGGTTATTTGCTGCCTGGGTGGGATAATTTTACGCTGGGGATTTAAAAAAGCGATTGCTATTTAATTTTCTATGAAGCCACTCCCACGACCTTACGGTCGGGAATTTAAGGGAAGTAGGTTAAAAAGAGAGCCGAGATCTCCCCCGGCTCTCTTTCTATATTGACTGTCTAGCTAAATCGGACAAGCACCACTCTCACATTTCAAGTGCTCGTAATCAATATCTTCCAGTAAGGTATCATCCGCCGCAATCTCATTGAGCGCTTTCATGAACTCAGAAATCGTGACCGGTTGTTCTGGCTGATACTCATATGCCGTACTTTCCTGCTGAGGCATAACACTGCAACACTTGATTAATCCTTGGTACTTACGGACCATCTCTGAGTAATCTTCGTACGAAACTTTGGTCGGGTTGTACTTAAGTGTGTAAGAGACTTGGTTACCAGTATCTGGTAAGGGCTTACCTTCTGTATCGACACCTACGATCCAGTACTTTTCGAGTAACATTAACCATTTGTACTGCTGTTCTGGAGTTGCCTCAGCGGCCGTGACCAATTTATCACCCATGCCCAAGCGACAGATTAATGGCTGGGTAGGGAAACCTACCACACTTGAGCCTGTGTAACTCTTGAGCTCTTTAGTGGGGTAGCCTTTTTCCTGATACTTCTTCACCTGAGCATCATCACTGCGGTACTGCACCCAGCGAATATACTCACGCATACTTGGTAAGTGAGCACCTTCAGTCAAAGCAAAGAGTTTAGAGATCGTACCCGATGGCTTGATCGTAGTGTTGGTATGTGGCACTACGGCATCGAGCTTTTCAGCATAGGTTTGGCTCTCTTCTAGCACTGCACGTTTGAATCGAGAAAGCGTAAACCAAAAATCTTGGGATTTTGCTTCGTCAACCAGGTCATGAAAGGTGTAACCATAAGTATTCCAAGCAAACTCGTGAATACCGGTCATGCCTACCCCAATCCGGTTAGTACGAGTGACTTCACGGTTATAGAGAGAGTCCATCGTATTTACCCGCATTAGAGCTCGGGTAGCAGCCCGGAAAGCCTCTTCTGCATCAGCTAGCGTTGGCGCATAGTAAGGCACGACGTCGGCAATTACACAGTAACCGCCCAACATGTTGAGAGAAATCTCACCACAAGGATTAGGGATTTGTGAGAAGACTTTAGAGCCGGCATTACGTGCTATCCGCGCGAGCATTTTCTCAGTTCGCTTCATAGGCTGGTACTTCTGACTTTGGGCATACTTGCCATCTTGGTAACCTTCATAACCGTCATCGTTTTGCACTAGACGGTGTTGATTTACAAAGCCTGGCTCACCAGTCCCATCGTTATAACTGGCCTCCATAATAGAGTCCAGCACTTTTTTAGCATGGTTAGTGCGTTGTTTCCAGAATTTATCATCCACTGCTACCGAGTTGTTAGCACTCCATAGGAAGCCGCCGCGCTTGATATTGATGAAGTCAAAAATCTCAGAATCGGTCCAGGTTTTGGTGGCAATACGAGCACTGCGACGAGCGCCACCCACCAGCACACACTCTGCCAGGTAATGATCGGCAAACATGGCTTGCTTCCATGGCGATAAACTAGCACCTTTAATGGTGGTCATCTTCTGAATTGCATTCATCAAAGGTTTTGGTCCTGATGAAGGTCGATTCTGCATGCCCTTAATGGGAGCGCCTTTTGGTCGAACTTTAGAAAAGTCTAAAATTAAGATATCGTCACGATACTTTTTCTCAAAAGCCATCATCTCTACCATCTCTACTGCCTGCGCCCAACCCTCTCGACTATCTGGCACTTCAAACCAGTGCACGCCGTCTTCCTCTCGATCTAAATCACCGTATTTATGTCGGGCATCACGCACACTTTCGTCGGTACCCCAAACAAAGTCTGCGTGACTGTCATCAATCACACAGCGGACATTAGGCATATTATCCCAATCCACTACGCACATATCGTCATCGTATGGTCTTCCAACACCTGATCCGTTCATCAGTAAGTAAAAGAGAATATACGACGAAGATGCAGTACTACAGTTGGTAAAGACCTCCATGTTGCGCCCCAGTTGGGTCTCGTCACCATGCTGAAGATGCCGGCCTGACATGAGGATTGAGCCATTACTAATATGTTTTTTTAACAGTTCGTAATCTTGCTTGCCATGTTTATCAAATTTGTGACCAAATTTTTTGAGTAAACTAGTATTCCCTTTAGCCACTCTCTCAGCTACTTCTTCCCAGGTTTCCCAGCGCTCAGCACCGGTCTCAGGACTGATTACTCGGCGAAGATACGTTCTTTTTGCTACAGCCATACCCATGCCACCATCGAGTTTACGGTTAATAAACTTCATGCGTCTTCGAGGCGATGGTTCGTTGGTCTCGGTCGAGACCGGCACACTAGCAGTTATCACTTCGGTAGCTGGAGTACTTTTTTTGGTGCTCATTTTCGGTTTGTCATCGATTCTCGATGCAGTGCTTGTCATAGACATAGTCATATCCCTTTCAAAGGTTTTTAATGTGTTACTACTGATACCGGCTCACCGGTATCGTTTGAGTTTTCCAGTTGCTCCTGCTGCTCAGCGGGTGATGGACCACTCTTTTTTAACTCGGCCAATTCTTGCTCAAAGTCTTCGATACTCGCAAAGTCTCGATAAACACTGGCAAATAATAAGTACGAGAGCTTGTCGAGCTTGCGTAAGCGATTAACGACTAAGTTACCAATCTCCCAACTTTTTATTTCTTGACCTTTTTTAATCCGCAATCTACGCTCCACATCGTCAATTACTTCTTCGATATGGGCCATAGACACCGGCCGTTTCCAAGTTGCTTTGACTATTCCGCGGCGCAACTTTTCTCGATCGTAGTCTTCTTTTAAGCCATTCTTTTTAATTACTTTTAGATCAATACCCTCTACCCGTTCGTAGGTAGTAAAGCGCTTCTCACATTTACTACATCCTCGCCGACGACGAATACAGGCTTGCTCCCCGGCTTCTCGAGAATCAATTACAAAGGTGTCTACATAGCCACAAAATGGACATTTCATCTACTTTTATTGTTCTTTCTGTCGCTCGATTACTCAGCATCTTGTGGGTAATTGATATGTAAACCACAATATCTTGTGTTCGCTTTTTAGCGGATATTAAGAATCTCATGGTCAACGGAAAGCTGTCAACAGGTGGGTACTGGCTCAAATGAGCTCAGCGAAGTATTCGCTATGAGGAAGGAGCAATGAGGCGTTGGTGGAAGATTTGCTCTTCCAGGATAAGTTGATCAATAACTGGTTTGTCACTGTCAGGGAAAAGGGCTTTGGTTTGCGGAAGTTGATAGAGATAATACTCAAGGGTTTTAGCTACAAAGCTACGAGCTGTGGCAGAGTTATCCAACTCGAGCGCTTCTTGGGCTGCTTTCATTAAGTACTTTTGTGATTTAGTAATAGTAGAAAGTGCCAGTTCTGGATTATCACGCTTAAGCAGCTCTAAGGAGTGCTCATAGCGACGATTGGCATAACTAACTTGGAGGTACAAGCGCTCTTGAGGGGTAGCCATCTCTAACTTAGCTCGATCTACCGCCATCACTACTGGATAAGCAACATGATCGGGTAAAACCGGTTGACCCATGTAAAACTGTCGTGAGCTAGCATCGAACTCACCGGTAGCGGATAAAGCAGTGTTTGCAGTGGAAAAAGAGACAACTAGTACTAGGAGGGCAAAGGCCAAGCCAATCGATGAAAAAAGTAAGCGTGAGTGTCTCATACGTGTGTGGAAGTAAGAAACGAGTATACCATTTTTATGGCCAAAGATCAAAATTAGGTAAGAGCTAAAAGTGGAGCAGTAAAATCAATCCCCAGATAGCATGACTGAGTACTAAGGCATAACCATTACGATGCTGGTGGAAAAGTAAGGCCTGACCCATCGCAAATAAGAACAGCAGTAACAACTGAGCTAAGCCCATACTTCCCTCTAAGCGCAATACAGTGTTTGGCAAGTGAAACAGCACAAAAATACCGGCACAAAGCACGACTTTCTGCAGTAATGGCCACTTAAACCATTTTTGATCAATAACAGTGTAGATCCAGCTAAAGAAAAACAGTGTTTCCCAAAACCCCGTCATGATGGCCAAG
This sequence comes from bacterium, assembly GCA_030855135.1. GTDB lineage: Bacteria > Patescibacteriota > Microgenomatia > UBA1400 > PJMF01 > JALYRS01. Next base: position 5,468 of record JALYRS010000025.1, read on the forward strand.
ATGAACTCGCCCCAAAAAAGCGGTGCGGTAAATAAGGGCGCAGCCACTACTACCTGATCGCCTTGCCATAGCTTTAGTAAAACTGAGGCAAAACCAAAGATGCCACCAAAAGCTATACCAAGTAATAAACCTCGGCGAAGTTTTATAAGATCAAAAGTGTCAGGAATTATCCGTGAGCCGGTCATCGAGACATATAGCCACACTGGCAAGCCAAAAAAGAGAGCTTTGCCAATAGTTTCATCAAACGCTACAGGAAAGGTAAAGATTAAACGGTAAATTACCCAAAAAATAAAACAAACGGCTAACAAGGGAATAAAAGCTACATGCGCCTGTTGAGGTAAAGTTGAGGTCGACGATCTCGACTGTGTAGAAGATGCAGTAGCAGAACTAAGCCGCCGGCGTTTCGTTTTTAATGGCATTTAGGACCAGCTCCAAAGTTTGTTGCTGGTTATGTGAATAGGTATCAATAACTCTATCGTAGAGTTCTGGACGCCAAAAATCAATTGGCTCACTAGCGTCGACTTTACCAGTCTTGACCACCCATTCTTGCCATTCATTGCTATACATCCGTGACCACTTGGCTAAGTTAGCGTTATAACGGGCTAGCATGTTTTCTTTAGCGGCTTCCACGGTAACTTTGTCACGATTAATAATTCGATCAACTCGTACGGCATCGGCACTGCAGATCATTAAAATTTTAAGCGTACCTTCTACATTTTGCGCCATAAATCCTGATAACCACGACTCCAAAATCCAGTTCTCTTCTGTTCTAAGTTTCTCTCTCATGCCCATATCTACCTGGCGATCGAACTCATCAGCATAGGTGGTGGCATCGTGGTGTAATCCTTGCTTATCATCAAAAAGACCCTTTTCAGCTGCGTACTCACGCATAAACTCACCACCACTAAAACCCTTCCAGCCTTCATTTTTAAACTCTTCACGGAGCATGTTAAGCAAAGTGGTAGAACCACAGCCAGGTAAGCCAGAAATAGTGATGTTTTTATACTTAAGGGTTGATGGCGCAGTTTCAATCATATTCTGCGCATCATACCACTCAATTACTCTTTGATAAACTAATGCATGAAATAGCACGCTGCATGGCGTGAAGTATGGCTTCTAGATACTTACTCGCCTGAACTAAAGTCAATCTATTTTCTTTGCCAGGGAAGTAATGGAAGACTTGGTTTCGGCAGTTAAGCCAAACATCCCACAACTCACGAGCCACTTCTTTGCTACAAGCCCGCTCCACATTGTCATACAGCCACTCTTCATCGCGCCGCTCTGGCCTAACGTCTGGATTAAGCGCTCGTCCAACCCTAAAGCCTCGTCCCTCGTATGTCTGCTTAGTAATCAATCCCATCTGGAAAAAGTAACTTTTGAGAAATCCTTCATAAGCCTTTGCCATAGGAAAGACTACAAACGAGTAGTCAGGATACCGTGTATTACTATCCTGTTCACGGTATAATAGTGTAAATGACAAGACGACCTGCTCTTGTTGTTTACTGTCCAAATGAGCCAAGATTGGATCTTCAGTTAAGGAGAGTGCTCGGTGCATGAGATACTACTATAAATGAAAGCTGCAAAACGTACTACCCCAGCCAATGCCATGAGTAAGATTACTGAGGCACTGAATGGTAATGTTGAGCCAAAGCAAAAAACAAAAAAACGCTCACTGCTTGCGCGAATTCTGACCAATCGCTTAACATGGCTGGCTCTGCTGGCCGTTATCTTAAGTGTCGTAGCAGTGATTTTATACTTACTACGCGATATTCCTTCACCTAGAAGTTTGACTTCTACCGAAAATTACTCTGTCAGTACCCAAATTTTTGATCGTAACGGCAAGCTGTTGTACGAAATTTTTGCTGATGAGCACCGCATTCCGGTGAGTCTAGCTTCACTGCCTCCACATGTCTATCAATCGGCAATTTCCATTGAAGATAAGCATTTCTACAGTCATTTTGGTTTCGACATTGTGGGCATCGCCCGTGCTTTTAGCAATAACCTTAAAGGGCAAAGAGTTGAAGGTGGCTCAACCATCACTCAACAGTTGGTTAAAAACGCTTTGCTAACGAATGAAAGATCTATAACCAGAAAAGCTAAGGAAGCCGTATTGGCAGTCTTAACAGAGGCATTGTATAGCAAGGACGAGATCTTGGAGATGTACCTAAATTATATTTCTTACGGTGGTACTGCGGTAGGCATTGAAGCTGCCAGTCAACAGTACTTTGATAAACCAGCAGCAGATTTGACACTCGCACAAGCTAGTTTATTGGCTGGTTTACCTCAGGCGCCCAGTAGATACTCGCCGTTTGCCTCAGATACCCAAGCAGCTAAAAACCGTCAAAAAGATGTTTTACGTCGCATGGTAGAGGATGGTTTTATTAGCCAAGAGCAATCTGATACTGCCCAAGCAGAAGTTTTAAAGTTTGCCCTCTCAAAAACTGATATAGAAGCACCACACTTTGTCTTTTATGTTCGCGATCAGCTCTATGCTAAGTATGGTGTGGATACAGTTGAAAAAGGTGGCTTACGTGTCTATACCACACTCGATCTAGATCTCCACAATACCGTTCAGGCTTCTGTCTCTGCTGAAGTGGCCACGCTCGAACGGCAGCGAGTGGGGAATGGAGCTGCCCTGGTCCTCAAACCAAATACCGGAGAAATTTTATCAATGGTCGGCTCTAAAGATTACTTCGATCAAGGCGGTGATGGGCAAGTTAATGTGGTGCTCTCAAATCGACAACCCGGCTCGTCAATTAAACCCATAATGTATGCAAGTGCTTTTCAGCAGAAATTGCTCAATCCGGGCAGCATGTTGCTGGATATCCCCACGTGTTTCTTGGTGGCGGGCCAAAAACCATACTGTCCTCGAAATTACGATGGCTCATTCAAAGGACCGGTAAGCATTCGTACTTCGCTAGGAAACTCACTCAATATCCCGGCCGTCAAGGGCTTGCAAATTGTCGGACTTCAATCATTCATCGATCAAGCAACAAAGATGGGCATTACTACCTGGAAAAATGCTGATAACTATGGCCTTTCCTTGACGCTGGGCGGTGGTGAAGTGCGAATGATTGATCTTGCCCAAGCTTTTAGCGTTATTGCTAATGAGGGTGTAAAAGTTCCGGTTACCTCTATTCTCAAGATAGAAGATTATCAAGGAAAGGTGCTGGAAGAAACTAATATTGAAGAACGCAAGGCGGATTTAGCAGCTCTAAATACCTACGATGATGAAAGTGGCCAAGGAGATTTAACCAGAGTCATGGATCGGGCGCCAGCCTATCTAACTGCCCACATCATGCAAGATAATACAGCCCGAACAGGGGCTTTTGGTCCTCGCTCACAGTTAGTCATCCCTGATCAAGTAGTAAGTGCCAAAACCGGCACCACCAACGATCTAAAAGATAACTGGACAGTCGGCTTTACCCCAGAATTCTTGGTTATCAGTTGGGTCGGTAACAACGATGGTTCACCAATGAATCAGTCGCTGGTGTCTGGTATTACAGGGGCCGCCCCTATCTTCAATGACATCATGAGCTTTATCCTGCAAGGTCTAGAACCAGTTTGGCAGGAAAAACCAGCTGACGTGCTATCCGGAAATGTCTGTATTACGGGAATGCCACCTCAGGAAGGTGAAAGTTGTCAATTCAGGGGCACTGAACTGTATTGGGCTGAAAGCAAACCATCGGTAGCTAAGGTGAGAACAGAAGACGTTTGGGTCAGGCCAGAAACTGGCTTACCACCTCAGGAAGGTGAAAGTACTGATGGCTTAGAGATCCAGAATAAAACGTTCTATGAAGATGCTGTATCAGGTAATTACTGTACCGACTGTACCAGACGAACCGGTGAAGACGGCAAGATTATCTATGAACAGTATAATGTTAGCACCAACCAAACGACTACAACCGAACAGGAATGAGAAAACTTTTTTTAGGTGGGCTTCTACTGCTCTTACTAGCTGGTGTGGCAGCCGGTTGGTGGTTTTGGGAAGCTCCCATACTATCACCGCTTACATCTAGCTCTAGCTTCCGCTTTCTAGTTGGTCCGGACCCGAGTCGTACTTCAGGCAAGATAGTGTACGGGTTTTTACCATTTTGGAACGTGACTAAGACTACTCTACAACCAGAGCTAACACATCTAGGTTACTTCTCCCTGACAGTCGACGGAGATGGCAGTATCATCACCCAGCAAGACGGTGGCACTGAACCGGGCTATGGCAGATTACAATCAGAAAGTTTTTTAGAGGTAATGGCAGCAGCAGAAAAAACCAATGCTAACTTAGAGCTAGTGATCACTCAATTTGAAAATGATGACATTATTGCACTACTAAGTTCTAAACAGGCACAATCTACTCTTATTTCAGAAATTGACGCGGTCTTACTGGCGTATCCATTTACCGGTGTAAATATTGATATTGAGTTTACTGGAGAAGTAACTCCTACCCTACGACAAAACTTGGTCGAGTTCATGTCTGAACTTAATACCCACCTCGATTCCAAGTATACCAATATGAATCTTTCTATCGATATGTACTCTAGTGCCGCCACCCGAGATACACTCTGGGATGTGGCTGAGATTAACCGGTATGTTGATTACATTATCATTATGGCCTATGACTTCCACTTTCGCGGCTCAAGCCAGGCAGGTCCAGTAGCTCCGTTATTTGGGGGAAAAGAACTCTGGGATAGTGATATCAGTACTCATCTCAAGGCATATACTCAGCTGGTGCCATCAAAGAAACTTATTTTAGGTGTACCGTTCTATGGTTACTCGTGGCAAACCACCAGTGATGATTCTCAAGCAAATACGTTTCCCCGTACCGGCAGTACCGCTAGCTTTGACAGAGTTCAGCAGTTACTCCTCGATCCAGCGATCTTGAATGTCCAACAAAAATGGAATGAAAAAGCGTTATCTCCCTACATTACTTATGAAGAAGATGGCGAAACGTATGTACTCTATTATGAAAATTCTCGCTCTTTATCCTACAAATTAGATTATGTTAATCAGCTGAATTTAGGTGGAATAGCGATATGGGCGCTGGGTTATGAAGGTACTTCTCGCGAGCTATGGGACGTTATAAGTTCTAAAATGTAGTTTCAGTTTGAGCTAGAATGACTGTATCTCTAATTGAGCTATAAAGATCACCATGGTAGTATTTCGTGGATGGTCCAGCATAAGCCTATAACTTCAAGAAAAAAGAGTGTACTCTCTAAACAGAGATCTGCTTTATCCGACCCCCAAAATACCCCCGCAGCGTCATTGTATACTCTGAAAATTGAACCATTCATGCGACGCTGGGCCTTCTTCTTTTTCCAACTTTGGCTATTACTACCTCGCCGTCGCCCAGTTAAGAAAAAACTCACCATCCAAAGAATGGTTCGTGTTCCGCAGCGGCGATTCAGTTGGCAAGCTGCTCTGTTACTTACCTGTCTGACACTGACACTGGGGATCGGCTTAACCGCTTATCTAGGGTACGAGTACGTCTTTAAAGATTTACCCTCAGCACTGGAGCTTACCAGTCGAGAGCAGCAACTCTCTTCCAAGATTCTAGATCGTAATGGCCAGTTACTGTACACAGTGTATGAAGATGAAAATCGCACACTGGTACCACTCTCTGCTCTTCCACCTTCAGTTCTCCAGGCTACTATTGCTATTGAAGACAAAGACTACTACGAACATCATGGTTTTTCGTTGAGCGGTATTACTCGTGCCTTTATGGCTAATCTAAATGGTGAGAAAGTTCAAGGCGGCTCAACTATTACTCAGCAGCTCGTCAAGCTTAGGTTACTTTCTTCGGAAAGAACGCTACAGCGCAAACTTAAAGAAGCGGTCTTATCGATTATCGTTAATAATACCTACTCAAAAGATCAAGTCCTTGAGATGTACCTCAATGAGGTTTCGTATGGCGGCTCAACCTACGGTATTGAAGAAGCCGCTCAACGGTACTTCGGTAAGCCAGCAGTAGAGCTGACATTAGCTGAAAGCTCATTATTGGCAGGTCTGCCCGTCGCCCCCTCTGTGTACTCACCTTTTGGTCCTAATCCCGAAATGGCCTACCAACGACGGGCAGAAGTGCTTCGTCGAATGAGTGAAGACGGATATATAACACCTGAACAAGCAGCCGAAGCCCAGGCTGAGAAGTTACTCTTTAAAAGTAATACCGTAGCTATCCAAGCACCGCACTTTGTGATGTATGTTAGAAAACTTCTAGCTGAACAATATGGTGAAGATGTGCTGAATAAAGGCGGCTTAGAAGTTCGAACCACGCTCGACCTAGCTCTTCAAAATGAGACACAGACGATTGTCACCACCGAACTTGATGAGCTAAGACCGCTAAAGATCAGTAACGGCGCAGCCTTAGTAACAAACCCAGAAACAGGTGAAATTCTGTCGATGGTAGGCAGTGCTAATTACTATGACTTTGCCAATGATGGTCAAGTAAATGTCGTACTCCGGCCACGCCAGCCTGGTTCGTCTATCAAGCCACTCACCTACGCAATTGCGCTGGAAAATGGCATGACTCCATCTAGTACCATTGATGACTCATATATTTGCTACCAGACACCGGGCAGTGAAGAGTACTGTCCACGAAACTATGATGGAAAATTTCATGGACGAGTTTCACTTCGAGAATCGTTAGCTTCTTCTTACAATATCCCTGCCGTCAAACTGCTAGCTACGATCGGTATCAATAACTTGATCGATAAAGGTCAGGAGCTGGGCATCTCTACTTGGACAGATCGGTCTCGATTTGGCTTATCATTGACACTGGGTGGGGGTGAAGTACGAATGCTTGATTTAGCGAGTATGTACGGTACGTTTGCCAACGACGGCTACACCATACCACCCACTCCATTTCTTGAGATTAAAGATAACGCCGGAAAAGTCTTGTATAAAAACACTTGCGCTTTAGAGGGAAAAAATTGTGAAACTCGTAAAACGGTTGATAGCAGAGCTGCTTATCAGATCACCAGTATCTTGAGTGATAATGTGGCCCGCGCACCAGCTTTTGGATCGAGATCAGTCCTTGATATCCCCGGTCAAGAAGTAGCAGTCAAAACAGGCACGACTAATAATCTCCGTGATAACTGGACAATTGGCTACACTAATGACCGCCTGGTCGCAGTTTGGGTAGGAAATAATAATAATACACCGATGAGTTATGTGGCGTCCGGTATTACAGGTGCTTCGCCCATCTGGAATAATATTATGCGACTATTTTTAGACGAAGAAGATCCTCATCAGTTTGCAGAACCAGAGGGAATGATTAAAGTTAGAATTTGTGCGACCACCGGCACGCTTCCCTGTACCGGCTGTCCAGTGATAAAGGAGGAACTGTTCTACCAAGGTTCACAGCCCACCAAAGCCTGTGTGCCGAGCCAATTTAGTTCTAGTACTCCCGCTCCAACTGAGACACCTGCGCGACGCAACAGAATTTTGCAGGGTCAAAACACTCGTCGATAAATAGGTCTATGACTGTAATCGGGAAATAATGAAAAGAATAATCGAGACAATTAAAGTGGTAAATAGTAAGATTGGTGCGACTAATTTTTCTTGAAATGCCCGCTTTTTTTTAAGCTCGCGCAACCGTTTTCGCTCTAATCTTTCTTCACGACGAGCGGCCTTTTCTTGTTCAATGCGTTGGGTATCGGTGAGAATTTCTTCAGCTTCACTGTGGGACAATGCTCGTGACATCAGCTTCTTTCATGAGTCGCGCCTTAGCTACGATCAGCTCAATTACCTCATCAATATCTAGATCACTGGTATCCACCACCCAGGCATCTTCTACAATCTGAAGTGGATCAACACTCCGAGTGGAGTCCTGCTTATCCCTTTCGACTAAGTCATGGAAAACATCTTCCAAACTAATATCTTGTCCTCTAGTCATCAGCTGTACGTGTCGTCTTTTAGCTCGAACAATATCGGATGCTGTGAGAAAAACCTTCAGCTGAGCGTGAGGCAGCACGCGGTAGGTGATATCTCTACCTTCCATAACTACGTCTTGTGACACGGCAATTGCTTGCTGTTTGGCGACTAGCTGCTCTCTGACAGCAGGATACTGCGCAACTCTAGAGGCAGAAGCACTCACTTCTTCGGTTCTGATTTTCCAGGAGACATCTTCTCCGTCTAAGATAACCGTGGTTAAACGGCCATCACGCTCAATTTCATTAGGATTTCGCATCTCTAAATGAGCTTTTGCTACCAGCTGAGCCAGGGCTGCTTCGTCATCAAGTGACACCCCAGCTCGTATCGCCAGGAGCGCCGTGACTCGATACATAGCTCCTGTATCAACATAAAGGAAATCCAACCTTTCGGCCACTAATTTAGAGACAGTACCTTTACCAGCTGCTACCGGTCCATCGATAGCAATCTGAAACGAGTCGAGTGATTCCTTCATTTTTTACGCGATTTCTGGGCAATTACTTTTTTCTTTGTTGGTTTTGTTGTTTTAGTCTTACTATTGGTGGGACTCGACATCCACTCTTCACGATCAGCCGTTAGCAGACCACCTAAACCAACGACGATCAAAATAATTGGCCAAAAATTCCAAAAATCTGCAGGCAACAAACCCATGTTTGAAGCAAGATAAATCAGTCCCATGACTACTAAAGCGGCTGGCCAAAATACACTCTTGGGCATACTAAATCCTTTACATTATTTCTACGGACGGCAGTTGCCGTAGTATTACTATAATCATATTCTGTCTGTAACTCAAGCTGCTACCTAAATTTGACTTTTTCCTTCAGGTCTCGCTGAATATCACGCTGAATACTGCGTTCTTTACTGACAGCTCTCTTTTCAAATTGTTTCTTGCCCTTACCGATACCGACTTTAATCTTGATGTATCTTCCTTTTATGGAAATGTTCATGGGCACAATGGTCGAGCCTTTTTGTTGAGAAGACTCTGCTAACTGAGAAATTTCTTTCTTTCGCAGCAGTAACTTTCGCGTTCTTCGCGGATCATACTCGCGGTTATCAGCTGAGGCATACGGCGTAATTTGAGCATTGATAAGAAACACTCCACTGCCTATCACCCGCACAAAGCTCCCCGCCAGACTACCATGCTTTAGACGTAAACTTTTTACCTCCGCACCCGTCAAAACTAACCCTGCCTCGAAGGTTTTGCCAATCGTATACTCAAAGGTAGCTTTTTTATTAACTACTAATACCATATTCTTAGTAGTATACCAGGCAAGTTTAAAGCTGGATCTCGAAAAGAAGTGAGCCACTCAATGCGTAGGCTTTACCCAGCGTTTCGTTGGCAATAATTCCGGTGGCACTGGCCAATGAGGGGCTACGGATTTCCTTAATCAACACGCCGTCTTTACTTAAGACAACCACTCTCTGTTTGGCTGGCTCTAAAATATAGAGCTGCTGCCAATTCTCTTTGGTGTAGATATACAGTGAAGTAGAAAATGGCTCAGTTAAACCTTTAACAGTAAACTCGGCCGCTTCACCCATACTCAGCTTCAAAACTTCTCCATTCCTGGTAGTGAGCCAAATGTCGCCGTCAATGCTCATCGAGTTAATCTGATCATATGGCAGTGACTGGCCTGGTCTTAACCAGCCAATTGGATCATCCAGTCCATTCTCCCGGCTAGGATAGCGATAAATATTACGTTTTAAGGGGTTGAGGACATAGATATAGGTATTGAAGCTACCAATCTGAGTGCCATCTCTGTCTGAATCACCTTCCTCTTTAAGACTTACTTTAGTAACTGGATCTGTGCTGAGATTCAGTTGCGTTATACCAGAGCCCAGTACATAGGCAGTCATTTCACTAGCCGAGATATCGTTGACTTGCGCCAAGGTATCTAAAACCACTTGTTGAGTCGCTTTGTTCTCAAGATCTAAGATAATAAAGGTCTTTTTTTCCGCATCAGAGATAACTGCCTTGGAACCAAAACTATCAATTCCTTGTCCCACTAAGCTAGGTGCTACAGTCTGCAGATCAAAGAAAACGGGCAACGCTTGAAGCTCTTTTCTACCCGATAACTCTTGATAGTTGTTTTGGGCTTGGCTAATCTCTTGCTCTAGGTACTCCAATGCGTTGGCCTGACCAACATAGTTAGATCTTAAGCCTTCTAAGGCAGCTAAAGCTGACTCCATTTGGCTTCTAGCAGGTAAAGGATCGGTTTCAACCAATGCTTGCGCCTGAGTAAACTCTGATAGAAGGGGTGCCGCAGCTTCTACTGCACTTTGTAGCTGAGCCTCTTGTTGATTTTGACGCCACTGCCAACCCAGAATAATCGCCACAATCACTAGCACAATGGGAATAAGTATCTTAAACAATTGTCTTGGTGACTGCCGTTTTACATAGACCGCTTGTCTGTCCAAAGCCCCTAGCGCCCAGTGCTTAGCCTTGCTTAGCGCTGGCCGAGTGACGGTACGTATCTTGGTAGTAGCAGCTTGTACTTGCTGTCTTCTTTGTGGCATCGTTGACCAGAACTGTTTCGCCTTGGCTGCTATCTTCTTCATCACCGTACTTGAAGCAGCTGTGATTCGTTCTTTTTGACCAAAGTCGGTGGTAATCTTCTTCTCATCACTTATAATACTTTCCGCAGGAAGCTCAGGCGTAACAGCTACATAGAGGGGAGCTGTTTCTTCAGAAATCTCTGATAATATTGCTGGCTCTGTCGCCGCATCACTAAGAAAATCACTTGATTGTAGGACTTCTACTACTGGCGCTGACTCTGGTTCTGGCAGAGGAAGGAGATCATCTAGGACCTGAACAAAAGCCAGGCTACTAAGACATGAGTTTTCACCTGAGTGAACAGCTGGCACCAGCGAAGTGATAATAGTGTCAACATCATAACCTTGACGTAGTTTTTGTTGCAACTCACCACTATACGTCGCAGCTGGGCCAGTCAATAAGACACCAATGTCCTCACCATCCAGCTTTCCTTGGATAACTTTTAGCTCTTTACCTGACTGCAACAATACTCCAATTTTATCTTGTCTCTTTAGCACAATGCTGCCTTGATACGTCACAAACAAGACTACTTCATCACTCCTAAAAAGCGCTGATAAATAGATGGCACAATCCTTTTCTTCTGTAACTTGGATGAGATCTTCTAGCCAAGAGTAAAAAAACGCTGCATCTTGACTCTTAAAGTCCTCAATAGCCTGCACAATATCACGCCCGACATTCCCGGCGTTTAAGCCGCGAATCGCCAAAGAGCACAGGACTGTTTGTGAAGCATTACTGGTGATATGTGACCAACCATCAAACTGTGGCAGTCCAATAATCGGAGTCAGAGCTACTCTATACATAGCATGATTTTAACACGTCTGCCGCACGAGCCAAAGATAAAGCGAAAGTTGCTATTACAGTGTCACAATGTAGTAAAGAAGCAGTCCTACCGCTAATACTAGGTGAGCATAGGCCAGCAACTGAACAAACAGTGACACCGGTGTGATCAACGTGTTCTTCATGATGTGCACTTGGCGAGTAATAACAAAAGAGAAAATAAGATACAGAACTCCGCCTAGGATAAACATCAACTTTAGAAAGATAAGAATCAGAGCATTCACATCGGTGGGTATGACGGTTGGATCAAACATACTTAATTCACCCTGTTTTCAATTTTTTCCCGTTCTTCTTCTACTAGCAACTCATTGAGAAAAGCGGCTACTTTGGCTGGCTGGGGCACGTCATCAAACTCAAACTCATTTTGCGCAGCGGCTGTCTGAACTAGCACCGTGCCGTAATTAAATACGGAAGCTAGTACACCACCAGTCTTGGCTGAGAT
>JALYRS010000065.1 GCA_030855135.1 bacterium
GAACATATATGCTTCCCATGTCTGACCTTCTTGATGCTCTGCGTCACTGGTGATACAAAAAACATGATTATTTCTTTTATCAAGCTTTAGGCCATAAGCCAAGCCACAGGCTTGGGATAGCCCCTGTCCCAAAGGTCCGCTACTGCTCTCTACACCAGGTAACGAAGCATACTGAGGGTGGCCCTGTAGACGGCTATTTATCTGGCGCAAGGTTAGTAACTCGCGTAAGGGAAAGTAACCAGCTTCTGCCAGAGTGCTGTATAAAACTGGGCAAGTATGACCGTTTGATAAGAGTAAGTAATCACGCTCAGACCAGGTTGGTTGTTGGGGGTCATACTTTAGTAACCCGCCAAAGTAGAGGGCAGTGAAGATATCAGTCATGCCTAGCGCCCCTCCACTATGACCACTCTCAGCCTCTGATAGCATGGTGATGATATGACGGCGGATGGTTAAGGCACGCTGACGGAGTTGTAGCTCGGATATACTGGACATTACTACCAGTGTAGCAAAATTTAAGCTGTTTTTTCAGGCTCTAACCAGGTCCGGCCATCTCCTTGAATCAGTTTGTCAAAGGATTCAGGCCCCCACGTCCCGGCGGTGTAGGCTTCTGGACGAAAAGCAGGTTGTTGGAGATGATCTAGGAGTGGTTGAATAAACTCCCAAGCTGCATCTATTTCATCCGCCTGAGGAAATAAGCTAGGATCGGCTTTAACAGCATCATAGATTAACTTTATGTAGGCCTCCACTAAATCCATCTGAAATTGATTGTGATAGCGAAAGCTCATCGGTACTTCATTCAGAATCATTGATAAACCAGGTTTCTTGACCATTAACTTTAAGACAATACCTTCACTGGGTTGAATTCTGAACGTTAGAACATTGGGTGTGTTTTGGGAGACATCTTGACTAAAAATGCGGTTGCTAGGCTCTCGAAAGTAAAAGCTAATTTCCGTGACACTGGTGGCTAAGCGTTTCCCAGCCCGGATATAGATGGGGACATCCTTCCAGCGAGGAGCGGAGGAATAGGCTTTGAAAGCAACAGCTGTCTCGGTACTTGAGAGTGGTGCAACATCGCTCTCATCTTGATACGATTTGCTCACCTCGCCATCAATCTGACCACTTTGATACTGACCAAAAGCTGCTTGCGTACTTAGTTCTTCGGTTGTTAAGGGAATCAGTGAATGTAGAAAGGCCGAGCGATGCTTCCTAATTACTTCTGGTTCAAGTGAGGCTGGTTCTTCCATCATCGCTACAGCCAACATTTGTAGTACGTGATTCTGCACTACATCGCGGACCGTGCCTGTCTCGTCATAAAATTGACCTCTACCGCTAATACCAAGTGTTTCACTGGCTGTTACTTGAATATGATCGATATACTCACTTTTCCACAAATGTTCAAAAATTCCATTCGCAAAACGAAAGGCTAAGATATTTTGGACGGTCTCCTTCCCCAAGAAATGATCAAGTCGGTAAATATGCTCCTCAGGAAAGGCCGATGTTAATGTTTGATTAAGCGCTCGTGAGGTGGCTAAATCCGTGCCAAAAGGCTTTTCTAGCATGATCTTGGTCCAGCCGCTGGCTTGTTGCAGGAGGTTAGAGCCTTGTAAATTAGAGATGACAGCTTCATAGAGTTTAGGCAAAGTTGCTAAGTACCAGAGATGGTTTGGGGTTTTAGCAGTACTGGGAAGCTCATCATACTTTTTACTTAGATCGGTGAATGACTCGGCCATACTCGCGTCACCTTGCCAATAAAACAGATGTTGGGCAAAATCGGACCACACGGCCTCAGAACTTGGCTTGACAACTTCTTTTACAAAAGCGCGAAACGTTTGATCGTTGTATTCTTTTCGGGCATTACCAATAATGGTGAATTGAGTAGCCAAGAGTGATTGCTCGAATAACACATACATGGCTTTGAGTATTTTTTTCTTAGCAAGATCGCCGGTAGCACCGATTAAGAAAATTGTAACTGGTTGTGAGATGGGTGAAAGGGTATTTGGCATGTGTCTCTAGCAGGTATAGTATAAGTGAGTCCATCTTTCAACTGGTATGACAAGAAAAATATTACTTTTCCTTCGTATCGCAGTAATTTGCTTCATCTTACTTAGTCTCTACTTTGCCCGCGCAGCGTATGTTTTGCCCTGGGAGTATCAGTATCTGCAAAATGCCTACGATCATTCTCAGTGGAGTATACCCCTTAGCACAAGAATTCTCTCGGATAATCAACTCTACCAAGTAGCTGGCTACAAGATTGTGCAGGGAGCAGATCTTTTTTCCATCAACCCAGAAGTACCTCCCCTCGGCAAGTATCTCTATGGCTTGGCAGCTGTTCATTTAGGCAATCCGCACTGGGCCAGTGCAATCATCTATCTTTTAACACTATTAGCTTTTTGGTTATGCACTAGAAGCATCACTACCAACCAAGTAGGTCAGGCAATGGCAGCTTTTCTCTTCGTGACCACGCCGCTGGTCTTTGCTCAGTTAAGCCAGACAATGTTGGATTTGCCTCAGCTACTGTTTTTACTACTCCATTTAGTAGCTATGAGTAAAGTCATAACTGCCATCACGAGCTTTGACCAGGTAAAAAATCCTCTATCATGGCTTTATCTACTCTTAGCTGGCTTGTCGCTGGGTGCGTTCGCAGGGACAAAGATCCCTCTATTCGTGCCGGTCATCCTTGTCGTTGATGCAGTCTTCTTAGTGCTAGCTTACTCTTGGTCAGGCGTGTCACTCAAAATGAGACTCTTCACCAGCGGAGTATATGTAGCGGTGCTGTGTGGTGTTTCGGCTGCTGTCTATGTGGCTCTGTACACGCCCTACTTTTTATCAGGCCACTCACTGCTTGATTTTTTAGGAGCCCAAAAGTGGATGCTGAGTTTTTACATGAACTCTAGTACTACATCTACGCTGGGCATTGCAGTGGTGACCGTGCTGGGAGGCTGGTGGCGAGGTTGGTCCGATAGCATGCCTTGGCAGCTCGTTCGCGAGTGGACCTTATTGTGGCCGATACTCTTGTCAGCGGCGATCTATCGTTTCAGCTTTCTACTTAAGTTGCGCGAGTATAAGTCTTCTTTGATTGAAGTATATATATTGGTCACTGCTTTTGCTTTGTTTTTTGTGATGCTTGTGACACCCTTTTGGCCGCGTTACTTTTTACTAGTGCTGCCTCTTTTAATCGTAGTTTTTTCAAAAATCGTCGCAGTCCATCAAAGAGTGGTTGGTGCAGTGATACTACTCTCAGCTTTACATTTTTGTTGGTATGTTTTTTCACCACCCACACCCATGCTGGAGTTTGTCGCACAGAAGTGGGAGCAGCAGCATTATCGTGATCTGTATGAGTACTCGTCCCCTAATATTAGAGAAAGTATTTCTAGAGAAGACTTTACTTTCCTAATGGAAAGTCTCGACGCTGAGCTGCAAGTAAGTACAGTATCGGCCAGAGTTATCACTACCAATGCTTCTCGATTCTCGCTCGATGGGAGTGCAGAGATGGAGCTGACTAAGTACACTCCCCTGGGTGCTTGGAGCTATCCAGTTGCTCTTTTACTAAGTAACTCACTTCATCAATGGCAGCTTGATTCATATAAAGAGTTGGTAGCACCTGGTTTTGAGGAGGGCGATACGCTGGTGATGGAGCTAGATCAAGTTTCAGATGGTGTACTGAAAACACGTGACGGGGTCATCCTATCAAGACCTGGCACGCAGGCGATGCTGTATGTAACGGCTGATAAGATTGGTTCAGATCAGGAGTTTTTGCAGCGGGTAGAAAGTGTAACGGGTGTAAGGCCAGTGGATCTAGAAAAAATCATTTATGTGGATGGTGAACCAAGCATTCCTCAGGAAATTGCTCCCCTTCTACCCGATATTGCCAGTGATAGTGAATTGATTCAACATCCTGCTATTAAGCTAGTGCTTGCTCCCAGTCGTGAGTACTCGGCTGAGGATAGAACTAGAGTTCCCGTTTCAACGATCAGAAGCATTGAGTCTGAGTATCCGTCACTATTTGCTCAACGAGGCGGACGAATTTTGCTACAAAAGAGTACTGGTGAGAGAGATATCTTGATGGCTAAAGACTCGAGAATGGGCAGTGATGTGACTTTAGAACAGTCGCACTTTGATATACTTTGATAGTAAAAATGATGGTAGAAAAAGATTGATATATCGATAGATTACTCAAGTGCGATGTATTAGCAGTGAATATGATAGAGTGCTAATGCTAGGGTGTTTGCTCGACCACAACATTCTCAAAGACTACTCGGCCAACGATATTACCGTTGTGTGAGGTATTGAAGAGACCAATGGTTTTTGGTGTGCTGGTGTTAAGGACTGCAGAACTGAGTTGTGTCCAGTCTGCTCCATTACTAGAAACATAGCCAGTTACTACATTACCGACTTTAGTTAAACGAACCCAGGCGTTAGGTAAAGTAACCGGTGCTAGTTCGCTGCTTTGATTAAAGCCGTGTTGGAATGTGTAACCATTAACGGGGGTAACCGCCATCATCGCATATGGTGACATTGCTGTGGCTGAGTCTTTGATCATCACTCCCGCTTTTGCCCAGTCATTGGTATTACTCTGGGAGATTACTTGAGCAGTAATACTACCATCACCACTTAGTTCTTGATAAGCGTAGTGAAACTGATCAGTATCAGCCCAAATGTCATTTCCTGCCGCGTCTAAAGTAAATTGTTCCGTACTTGCATTGTATATAGCGTTTCCAGGAAGTTTAGGGGCGCCTATATCAAGATGGTTCCACTCAGCTGGTAACGGATTGGCTGCTGTAGCATTTAAAGTTACCGAATCAATTGTCGTGGTGCCTACGACGCTACCATCATGTGAGGTAATAAATAATCCTACTTCAATGGGCTCGGTGGTGCTCAAGGCCGTCGTACCTACCTGAGTCCAGGTTTCTCCGTTAGCGGAAGCGTAGCCAGTTACTACTCTTCCCTCTCTGACAAGCTTTACCCAGGCATTAGGAAAGGTATATGGTGCTAGCTCAGAACTCTGGTAAAAACCATGCTGAAAGCTAAAACCATTAGCTGGGGTGACGGCCATCATGGCATAAGG
>JALYRS010000026.1 GCA_030855135.1 bacterium
AAGTTTACTGATTCTGTTCTTGCTCTTTTGTATGTTTCCCCTGGGATACCTAGAGTCGTTGCGGTGGCCATTTCCCGGGCCACGAGCTACCCACGGCCTATTAAAAGGCTTATTCTTGGTGTTGTCGGTAGTAATGATAGTATTTCGAAAGCAGCTAGGAAAATCTAAAAATCCTGTTCAGAGCTTGTTGATGGTTTTCTTCCTGCTGGCCTACACTTTTTCCGCTGCATTTTCCCAAGCACCTAGCAGCTCACTACTTAATCTTTGGTATCCTTTCATTTCTTTTTCAATTTTGTATGCATTTTCACTTATTAAAATCGAGAGAAAATACATTTACTTACTTATTGCTTTGAGCTCCATTTTGGTGTTTTTAACTTTTATCTTCTCCTTCTTCTCACTGTTATTTAGATACTCCGTCGATAATATTTATTACTTTATGTTTCTGGAACATCGAGCCAATCACTTACTCCAAGAGTTACGCTTTTACGGTAAGTATGTCAGCTTAGGCCCGTATATTTTCTTCGTGCCGTTGGCAACTACATTTTTAATTGAAAAAGGCAGCTCATTATCGAGAAAAGGTTTATCAATCTTTATGTTACTGGTGAGTGTGCTGATTGCAGTTATAAGTAATAATCGGATTGATTTCTTAATCATTGCCTTTCAATTACTGTGTGTGCTCTTTTTACTGCCCAAAAAATTAGCAGTAACTTTGTTGATTGCTGTTATACCCATAATTTACTTTGGCTTAATGACGACTGAGCTCTTTTTTGGATTCTCTTTGGAAGAGCGGTTGTTAAGACCTAAGATCGAACGAGATATAGAAACTGTTGATATTAGATTTACCTACTGGGAAACAGCGTTATACAATTTTCAAAAATTCCCTATCTTTGGGACAGGGCCAAACACCTACAATGACGTGAGTGTCTTCCCCATTAGGCGTTACTATAATCAAGGGGCACAAGATTATCTGTATCGAATTGATGAAGGGATTGGCATTCATAATGTATTTTTCGAACGCCTTTCAGATACTGGACTGGCTGGGTTCATAACTTTCATCACACTCCTGCTTTTTTTCGCCCGGAAAGATTTCCTGGAGATTATCCGTCGCAAGGATCCGGAAAGTAGAAAGATTTATTTTTTATTTGCTTTATCGTCATGGACTTGGATTATGTATGGCATAACTGATAATGGTTATGGAGCTCAAGGTTTTGTGACCTTTTTCTTTTTACGGGGGGTTGTGGATCACGTATGAGAGTAGCAATTATTCACGACGTTTATATTGAGTTAGGTGGGGCAGAACGGGTATTACATAGTTTACTCAAACTATACCCACAGGCTGATGTGTATGTGCCGCTGATTACTACTGAGAATAGAGAAAGAGTCAGAAAGAAAACTGAAGGGAGAATCGTATCTTCTCTTCTAAACAATATTCCCTTTATTCACTCAGCTTCAATTTTATTGAAACCGTTTCTTTTTTGGTACTGGGAGACACTTGATCTAACTGAGTATGAAGTAGTTATCTCGTCATCACATTCTTTTTCGTCAAAATCTGTTATCACTTCGCCAGAGACACTTCATCTATCGTATATACATACCTCACCAAGGTATCTCTACACTGAGTTTAATGAAACTAGAATTTTAAAGATACGCTGGGCTAAGGTGCTATTAGCGCCGCTACTGAGTGGGTTGCGAATGGCAGATTACATCGGCGCTCAACGCCCAGACGTTATAGTAGCAAACTCCCAGATTGTGCAACGCAGGATTGAGAAGTATTACCGACGAAGTAGCTCAGTTATATATCCCCCAGTCACAATGTCTTTGGCTGTCAAAAGAAAACAAGGGCGGTATTTTTTGGCATACTCTCGCTTAGCAAAACAAAAAGGCATAGATTTAGCTGTCAAAGCCTGCACAAAACTTAAGCAACCATTAGTAGTAGTGGGTACTGGCTCAGAGGAAGAGTATCTGAGATCAATAGCGGGTCCGTCCATTACCTTTAAAGGGTATGTGCCAGATGAAGGAATTAGTGAGGTCTTCGCCCATGCAAAAGCACTACTCTACTGCTCAGTGGATGAGGATTTTGGTATGGTACCAGTAGAAGCAATGGCTCATGGTGTGCCTGTTATTGCTTACAACTCCGGTGGAGTGAAAGAAACTATTATTTCGGGAAAAACAGGCATACTGTTTGAAGAGTACAGCGCGGATGGTGTCATCGATGGAATCAAAAAGTTTCAAAATACTACATTTAACCCTGCTGTCTGTATCAAGCAAGCTAAGTTGTATTCTGCTGAGATCTTTGAAAAATCAATTCTAACATTAATAAAAACTGAGTTAAAAAAACGGGGTCAACGTGGCTTCAAGTAAGCGAAAAAATTTTTCAGTCGTGGGTATTATTCCGCATCTCTATCGACCTGAGTCCAGAACTTTATTATTGAACTCAGCCATACAGAGTATCATTGAAGCATTTAAACAGTCAGACTACATTGATGGCAGCATTATTGTATATATCAATAATTTTCCTCCTCAGCAAAATAAAACTGTATTTGAAAAATCTTTTAAAGTGCCAAATTACACAATTGAGTTTCTCTACTCATCAATTAATAAGGGTTTCACTGGTGCAGTCAATGATGCGGTTATGTATGCACTCGCACGATACTGCCCTAACTGGTATTTAGTGCTTAATGATGATGCTCAAGTCACAACGAAGATATTTCGGCAATTAAATAATGTGTTAAAAACAAAAAAGTACAAGATTATCTCAGGCGTAGTTGTAAATAGCGAAGGTGAAGTTGAAAGCACTGGCACAACGTACTATCCCACTGGGTTGTCATTTCCGACAAAAAATAACCCGCCGGACGAGATCATGCCGCTTTTTTGTGGCACCTGTTTTTTTATTTCGGACACTTTAGTTCAGAAGCGGATCAGGAGTATTGGTTATTTGCTTAATCCACTTTACTTTGCGTATTATGAGGATCTAGAGCTATCACTTTGGACGCAGCAGCACTTCCTGTCAAGCATTTATCTTTCCCAACAAGTTATTGCTGTGCATCAAGGTTCCCGCACCGCGATTAGGGGGAGTGAGTTTCAATTGTTCTTAGGTTTTAGAAATGCCATCTCAACAGCGTTGATTCATTGGCCGGTCGAGAAAATAATTTTAAATTTACCATTTCTTCTTCTGGGACAAGCATATATGATTTTGTTGTCATGGTATAAAGGCTATTTTTTGTTATATCCAAAGATAGTGAGGTATATACTATGCCATAGGAAAGAGATTTTCTTTCTAAGAACTAGAATGAGTCATGAATAAAACTGTTATCTTGGTACCATTTTCTTCATCACTTATTAATGGCTGTGACTACTCGTTGCAAACATTAGCAATCTTAGGGAAAAAAAATTATGTTTATGGAGTTCAGTTAGCTGAGCCCTATACTTGGAAAAGTCTTCTTAAAGATATATTCGGGAAAAAGTGTACTTTGTACTCAACGGGAGACAGGTACAGCATTTTTCGATTGCCTTTCTTAATTCCCGGGCAACGCTTTAAGAAGATAGAAAAAGCTAACTATCTAATTGGCTCATTACTACTCAGAGTTTATTTCTACTTCAAGCACGGAAGCTGTCAGAAAATTCTCTGGTTATTTGAGCCGTATCAAACAATCACCTTTTTTAAGTTGTTTAAAAGTTACTTCAAACTTTATGACTGCGTCGATTATTTCCAGGCTACCAGTTCAGAAGTCAAGCAAGACGAACAATATATCTTGAGTCATTCAGATTTGGTAGCGCTTAATTCGAGAACTTTACAGCGACTTCACGGGCGAATTAATCCGCACACTATTTTGGTGCCTGTTGGTTTTCCCGATGCTATTTTTACGCCATTCTCTGCCCAAGTAAAAAAATTTCAGAAAAAAAAGCGATTAATCATTGGCTATATAGGGGGGATCAATGACAGACTTAACTTCAAGTTATTGCGAGAACTGGTCACGCTTCACCCTCAAGATATATTCAAATTTGTTGGACCCATGCAGGTTGATAACAATGTTATTGAGCCTGAAGTACTCAGACAAGTGGAGCTACTAAAAAAAATGCCTAACACCCAATGGATCGATAATCAGCCAAAGTCGGCGATTCCCGGTATTATTCTATCTATGGATATTTGCCTAATTCCATATGATATCCGGAATCCCTTTAATCGATATTGTTATCCGATGAAGTTACTCGACTACTTCTTTTTTCAAAAACCTGTTATCTCGACAGCGATAGAAGAACTAAAGTACTTTCCCAGTGTGGTGATGATTGGTGACTCTGCGGCAGATTTTTCTAGTCATATCAATGACATTCGCAACAATGGCTGGAGTGCTACTAAAGGAAAGTATCAGCAAGAAGTAGCACTTAGTAACACTTGGGAAAAGAAAGTTACGTTAATTTGTGAAGCAATCGAGAAACGACTGAAGACTTCATAATTGAGGTATATAGTTGTCTTTTAAAAATAACGGTAATTAGGCCAACACAAGCAGCTGCATGGATAACTTGGATGATTACCTGACTGATCATTGCCCCGTAGAAACCGTAGTGACTAATTAAGTACCAGCTCAAGCCAACTTTAATTATCAGCATCAGCAACATCAAAGAAAATGTTTCTTTTACATAACCATAAAAATCTAGAAAGTGACGGAGCGGCATAACTAAAGCACTTTCAAGAACTTTTTGCAGTAAGATAAAAGCCACAAAGCTTCCCACCACCGCATACTCTGAGCCGAATAATGTGTCTAAGATAAAATCTCTAAAAATATAGATCGGCAAACTAATTGCTACTCCTCCAACTACTAGAAAGAGACAAGTAAGTATTACAAACCGACCGCCTTTTCGTTTCTGATCAAATAGAGATCCTAAATAAGGTTGAATTAAGTTGATGAAGGATAAAAAGAAGATATCCGTAATCTCGGAAAGCAAGAGCAGGACTGAGTACAAACCGACAGCAGTGATCCCAATATATTTATTAATCAATAACGTATCAAGCGAACCAAAAGCAATAAAAAGCAAAAAGGATCCGCTAACTGGTACCGAGTACTTAATCAGCTCACGCTGAAGTACTGGTTTAAGCTTTGTTTTTACTTTATTCCAAGAAAAGTGACTCAGCATCAAGCCACCGAGTGAGGCAATGATGGTGCTCAGCAAAATGTGTTGAGTTAATAGCGAATTATTCTGAAAGCCAAATAAAAGTAATAGACCCAACAATGATAGTCTCAATAAGGGTGGCAGTAAGTACTTCAGCACCGAGTAGCTAGTGACACGCCGCACACCATTTAAGTAGCTAGAAATTACTTCGGTGAAAACTAAAAAAGGTATACCAACTAGAATGATAGTATTCTGGGGATCTTTAAGTAGCTGCATTGATAACTCGTCGCTAAATAAAAGTAGGATCATCACAAAGATAGAAACAGCAAAGAGAGAGGTAACTGCTGTAACCCTGAGTACGAAGTAGAAAAGTGCCGTTACCTGCGTAGCGTTATGCTTGCTGTGAGCGATGGCTACAAATCTTGTTAAGGTGGCGGGCAGTCCAAGTAGTGCAAAACCTGAAGTTAAAGTCAAGATATTTAGTATGAACTGTGTGAAGCCCAAACTTTCAGGGCCGAGCCTGGCCAAAACGACTTTCCAGATCAGGCTTGTGGCTTTTCCCAGCAGGATAGCAGCCAAAACCGTGAAGCTGCTCTTCCAAAAGTATTGATAATGCTCACTGCTTATTACATTGATTAATATGTTACGGATGCGGCTATTATTTGCTATCATGAGTGATGAGTGTTTCTCTGAAAGAGGGAGTTTTTTTAGTCTTTTTTTGCTCTTTATTACTATTGACATTAATACTGGGTGAAACGTACTTAAGCTTTGTCATAATTGGTCTCTTTACACTGTTTTTAGCAATTAATCTTTTTGTAGCTGATTGGTCAAAACTTAAGTCGCAGTCACTCTATATCTATATCTGGCTCATCTTTTTGGGCATTCTTATCATATCTGCCTTTTTCACCCAGAGCGTGCCACTTAGCTTGGTAAGTGTAGCGTTTTATAGTTTTTCCTTCATCTTTACTGTTTTTTGGTTGCTGAACAAGCATAATTATAATCTTCGCTGGTTGGCTGTATATGGTTGTGTCTTAATTGGTATCATCTTGGTGTGTATTTCTTCAATCTTCATGTTGATGCCAGAAATGAGTGTCTTGCTACCGGGACTCAACTTACTTCATCCCTCCTACGGCCACAATCATTTAGCTGCTTATTTGCTTCTAGTGTTGCCAGTGGCTTGGCATAGCGCGCTTTCCAGTAAACGACCATTGTTTCTACTGGTGCCTTTAGTACTAGCTACTGGATTGCTGTTTAGTTTTGGCCGAGTGGCTATGGTACTCGGTGCTTTTCAATTTTTGATCATCCTCTATTGGTACAGAGAGTATCTTTCTCAAAAGTTGATCCCCATTCTCATTGGAGCAGCCTTTCTGGCTGTACTAGGTCTTACTTTTACCAGCTCGATCTATGATATATGCCCGGTAACTGCGTTTGACAACAAGCTCTGTAAAGAATCACTGATTGATGACTTACGAAGCAAGTATTGGTTACAGGCCATCTCGGCAGTACAACATAGACCTCTACTGGGCTATGGCCCAGGCACTTTTCAGTTAATTTCTGACACTTTTAAACAAGTGCCCTATGCTTATAGCATTTTTGCTCACAACCATTATTTACAACAGTATGCAGAGACTGGGATACCAGGTGGAACAATATTTGTGTTGTTGATGATGTATCCGCTAATTGTGGGACGAAGGTACTTACTGAGCAAGAAACCCAGCTCAATGCAGGTGATGTATCTGGCAGTTCTAACGTTATCAATAAATGCTTTTTTTGATTTCGATTGGAACTTTCTTGGTGTCTACTTAGTAACTCTTTTTTTCTCGACCTTTTTGCTATCTGATCACTCCGTACCGATGATTTCGAGAGTTACTGCACCACTGACGCGTGCAGTCTGTGCGCTGATAGTACTTTCATTGCTGAGCCTCTCAGCGATTACATGGCATACAAATGCGCTGATTAAGGATAACAAGGCGGCTGAGGTAATCGCTCTTTTTCCATATTATAAATGGCATCAAAAATCCCTGTTGAGTGCCTATAGTAAGAATCCTGAATTGGATAAAGTATCACAGGTGTATAGTAATCACCCTGATTTTCACCAAACACTACTCTCGCTCAACACTGATGCAGAACAGAAACACCAATATACTACAGAGCTACTTAGGCTAGATCCTTGGAAAATTTTGTACAACGATGTAACTCAATACTACCTTGATGCAAACGATTGGCCGAAGGCGACAGAAAGCTTTAACAATGCCCATCAATTTCTGGAGCATGCTCGGGATGAGCATGGTTACTATAAAGAGAGTATTAGTTACGAGAAGAAGGAAGCTTTATCGTTACAAGCGCAAGCTTTATCGAAGCGTGCTTTAACTGAGCAAGAACCAGTAAAAGCGGCCGAGTACTGGATAACAGCCCAGTATTATGAAGAGTGGAGTATGGCACGTTTAGATTCATCATGGTTGAAGCTGATATCTGCGCTGCCGACGACTGCCCAATATGAATTTTTAAACAGAATTATGGTGAGTGACGTGATGTTTTTTGGAGACATACGAAATGATCTTTCACTCATTTATCACAACCAGGCCTGGGCACAGCTTCAGCAAGGAAAGTTAGATTCAGCTTGGCTGTTTACTCAGCGCTCGATGGAGTTAGCAGAAAGCAGCAACGGCGAAATTTGGCAATCAAACTCAGCTATCTTAAGCGAGGTTCATGCGCGGAATGTAGCAAATACTGATTGGTTATCGGCGGAAACAACACTCGATTATTGGTATAGATTACATAATTACTTGCAGGAGTATCCTTATCAAAACGCAGGGTATATAGAACAGTTATCACTTGACGATACTGAGTCAATCGCGGCTGGTTATCTGCAGCTTTATGATCAAGCAGCTACTACTACTTTAGCTCAGGAAAAGCTCGATATTTTAATAAAAGCCCAGGAAATTGCTCCCGAGTTCTTTCGAGCGCAAAAACTCTGGTTTGAGAAGAGTGATTGGAACGAAGCAGAGCGGGCAAAATCACTTATTTATGTGAATGCAGACCAGGAAGAAGTTGAGCAGCTCAAGTCATTGGGCAAGACGGCGGCTTTCAGACGATTATATCAAGCCGCTGCCGGGCAAGCAGTTGGTGAAGGCAATCATACCTTGGCTGATCAATTACTGCACACGCTTTGGGAGTTAGATAAAAATGATTATTGGTTACCCGCTCAGCTAGGTAATTTTTATAGCCTGATTGGGGAGCCCCAGAAAGCCCTGGATGCTTTCGTGGCCTGTAATCAACACTTTGAGTATTTTCATGATGATTGCCAGTATGGTCAGCAGCAGGCTGAGCAAGGCATCTATGATACACAGCGATTCTATCAAGTGGCTCAAGTTATTCTCGGTCAGAAGCAGTGGAGTGATTTTTAAGTACAGAGTTCTTGAGCAGCACCAGAAAATAGATGAAGTGGGTAAGCAATGTTTTAGCCATTAAGTAGCAATCTTTGGAGAAACTACTATCTCGCAGTGATCGTTCTTCAAGTTGTTTCCAAGTGTCAAGCGAAGTATATTTGTCATCAGAAAAGGCCCAGAGTGAGAAAATTCCTGGTCTTACCTGATAGCGAAAATCCCATTCCGCAGTTAGTTTTAGAGCCTCAATCATAGGCAATGGTCTGGGGCCAACAAAGCTCATCTCACCTTTGAGAATATTCAGGAGCTGAGGGGTTTCATCGATGCCAGTGGTTGATAAAAAGTGACCTATTCCCACAAATCTCGGATCACGATTCATCTTAAACATAGGCTCTGGAGCATCATTATGCTTCTTGAGTTTGTTCCGATCCTTTTCAGCATTGTGATACATGGTTCTGAACTTGAAAATCTGAAATGGTTCTTTGTGATAGCCTCTACGTTGTTGTAAAAATAAAATTGGTGATCCCACAGTTACAAAAATAACTAGACTAATGATTACAATAAAAGGTGTCAATAAAAGTAAGAGAAAAATCGAGACAAGAATGTCGAAGACTCTTTTTCTTTGAGAGAAGTAATAGGGAGCAATCCTAACCATAAGCTGTGATTATATAGTGCTCATTGGTTAAAGAATATCCTATGCTACTTCGTGCATTTGTCGTGATACCCACAGACTCCAGCAGCCAGCAATGATGAAGAAGAAACCACCAAAGAGTAAGGCTTGGGTCATACCCACTGAACCAGATCTTGGTAAGGCACTCGTAGTGGCTACCTGAGCAGATCTAGATGCTGAACTACTCGCAACTGGTGTAGCAGAAGGTGAAGCTGAGGCACTAGTGGTGGCACCGCCGATAGGTACAGGATTGCCTGAACCATAGGGTGGTCCTTGAGTATCAGCCTGAGCTAGTAAAGTGTTGGTGTCATCCGCCTCAGCCACATCATTAGCAGCGACGGTGAAGTTAACGGTTTTGGTGACAGTCCGATTAGTCACAGGATCAACGTAGCTATACGTGGCACTGTGTTCACCTGGCTCTAAGTTCTGGGAGAGAGTGGCAATATCTAGCTCAAAGGTACCATTACTATTAGCTGTCACTTGTTGATTAATTTGAGTTTCTGAGTTCACCTGCAAGGTTACAACTACATTAGGAGCAGCTTTACCTACAATTAGTGGCTGTGACGTAGTTACTGCTTGAGCAGCTGGTTCTTCGAAAGAAACTGTACTTTCATCAGCCTGGGCGATTGCTACGGTTTCAACGTTTTCTGCGGAGTCAGAGGCAATCTCAACGTTCTCACCAGGCTGTTCGACTGGATTTACTTCTTCAATAGGCATCTCGTCATTGAGTGTAACTAACTCAGCTGGTTCCTCAGCTGCTGCCATACCTTGACCGAGAGTGATATTCGGCACTGGCTGGGCTTCGGCGACTGTGGTTGTCACTTGAGTAACTGCTCCTCCAGTAGGGGCTTGAGCAGTTATAGTTATACTTGCTACATCATCTATCACAGCATAGCCACTACCATCTAACTTTCTCGCCGTGGAGAGGGGAACTGCCCAGCTTCCGGTACTGCGGACATAGGTTGAAAGCTCACTGACACCGTCTACCGAAATATACAGCAGCGTGCCATCTGCTGGGCTGCCGGCTTCTGTAACGACTGCACCATAAATTGTCCTTGCTGCGGCAGGTGTGCCACCTCTAGCCGCGGTAGTCACCGTAAAAGCTTGACCATTATTGTCAAACTCAGCTTGAGAGCCGGTTCCCAGGACATAGTGGTAAGGGGTATTCGCTTCTAAGCCGCGCAGTGTAATGTGGTGCGTAGTGAAACTACCAACTGATCCGGTCAACTGATCGCGATCATCACCAGCTTGCAAGCGCAAACTGGAAGCTTCAGTGCCGTACTTTACAAAACCGGCTGTCGCTTCGTCAGTCACAAAAGAAACAGTAAAGCTAGTATCATTAATATTGGTAACTTTAATATTTTTAGGAGTAGTTTGGGGAGTGGCTCGAGGAGAAAAAACGCCTGTACCCTGACTAAAGATCACAATCCCTGCCCCTAGGGCAACCACTAGCAGTAACAAACCCAAAATGGTGGGTATTTGTTTTTGTAGGAAGCTTTTTTTGGGTGAGAGTGGTGGCATAACGAAACACGACAACTACTGGCTTTAAACCATTTATTAACTCTAGAGAAAAATCAGATACAAAGCAATACGAATAACAACCGAAGACTCGAGTTAATTGCTTGGCTCAACAGTCTCAGAAGGTGTTTCTACCGGTGTATCAAGTACAGTCGGTTGCTCAGTAGCTTCAACTCGTACATCAGTTGTCGTTTCTGAATCTGACGTGGTGAGTATGTTCAGGGCACTTGAATTTACTCGCTCTTCTGTGGCTGGCTGTGGTGTAGTAGCTCTCCGTTCCGGCGTTCGTAATGTATAGAGAGGAAAACGTGCTAAATCTTGCTTAGTGTATGCTTTTTTGTTCTCTAACTCAGTAATGACATCGATGTTAATACTGGGATTTAAGGGTTCTGCTAGTTGTTGCTGTAGGGGGTTAGTTTTGGTACTAGTTTGTGAAGTGATCAAACTAATACTGACCCAAACGACGATGGTGACCAAAGAAAAGACCAGTAGCCATAGTAGTTGCTGTTTGTGCTTGAGACCAGTGATTTCGGCTTGAAAGCGACTCATTTTTTAGCTCCCACTCCAAAGTAAGGTATGGCAATCGTAATTGTTACCTGCAAGGTTTTTTGACCTATTTCTTCACCCGTGGAAAAAGTAACTGTATCAATAATGAATGTTCGCTGGCTATTTCGGACATCTTCTACAAATTGTCGTAGAGATGGATAATCGCCGGTAACGGTTAAGGCAGCTATGATTTGTTGGCGTTCTGTTTGACTAAACGGCACAGTAGCCACCTCCTCGGGAGGAAGTTCATTTACAACTAGCCCCTGAATCGCCAGTTGGCGGTCACTAGCAATTTTTTCAATTATTTTTAATGCTTCTATCAACCGCGGTTCTGAAGGTAACGCCTCATCAAGTACATCAAGTCTAGACTGTAACGTCATGAACTCACTCTGAGCAGTCGATAAGGCGGCAATTTTTTGGGACAACCGACCGTTTAGTTCCCGCTTATCCTCAATTTCTTTGATCAGATCTGACATAGTAACGAGCGTGGGACGGATCGCAAAGGCGGCAAAAAAGATCACAGCTAGCAGAGACAACAGCAGCTCAACAGAGACTCGTGCTACCGGCTTAGCATAAAACTGGCTTAAAGCCGTGGCTAGTTGGGTCCGTCGCTGGTTCATAAAGTTGGTCCAGTCGTACTACTCGTTTTACTGGGTGAGTCAGGTGCAAAGTTGGTTTCGGCTCTGATGACAAATAGAAATCCTGGTGATTGATCAGGTGCATTCTCAATTTTATCGACTGAAACTTTGGTAAAGTAAGGTGAGAGTTGAATATTATTAATGAGCAGATTAAGTGAGTTGTTCGATAAAGTGCTGCCCGATAAACTGACGGTACCTGGTCGAATGGTTAGGTCGCTTAGCAAAACATCGCGCGGTGTAATCGAACTTAATGCAGGAAAAACGTCTATTAAGTTTGTTTGTTGCTCTATTTGTTGATATTGATTAATTTTGCCTTGCGCAGTTCGTACTTCTTCTTCCAGGTCACCGTACGACTGAATAATTGTTTCTTTTTGATTAATGTCGTCATTAAGATCAGTTAACTGGCGGTCTAAGGAGAAGCGAGTGGCAAAACTAATGATAACCACCAGCTCGGTAAAAATCACAATATATCTGCCAACAGAGAGAGCCCAGCGCATCGTTCGGCCTAAAGCACTCTCGAAAAAAGGATCTTTGGGAATCAAATTGATGCTAATTGGACGGGGCTTATTTTTCATGGGCAGCTAGTTGCAGTACCTTCATTCTATGCTAGGTAGCCAGGAGAGAGCAAGTTACATCTATAGACCAGTATCTCCATCTGGTGCCGGCTCCATAATGGCTTCTGGATTTTGAGAAAGGATCTTTTTCCAAGGACCAAACTTAGTGATAAGGGTGGCAAAAAACTGCAGTTCTTTGATCTCAAATAAAGCGGCAAAGAACAGATAGACCATTAAGCCAATCGTGCTGGTGGTGAGTGTAAGAGCAATAAGCTCGATGGTTCGGCTGGTATCAAAGATCACTTCATCAAGAATGCGGAAAGGCAAGTATAAAAAGACTGCCATCAAAAAGCCGGCAATGAAGATTTTGATCTGAGCCATCCAAAACTCTTTATCTCTAAAGCAGGCCATTTTTCGATCAAGTGCATAGAGGATGGCTAAGAACTCAATAATGGCGGTAATACTAGTTGCAAAGGCGATGCCCAAGACGCCCCAACCCAACACAAAAGTAGTGACGAAACAAATGCCTAAATAGAGCAGCAAGTCTAACGCCGCAACGACGAAAGGTGTTTTAGTATCTTTTAGGGCATAAAAAGCCCGGACAAGTAACTGCACTACAGCTTGTACCGCTATTGAAAGAGCTAAAATAGCCACTACCCAGCCGGTCGTAAGCGTGACTTGCCACGGAAAGTTACCAGTGCCAAATAGTAAGCGTACAATTGGTAAGCGTAAGATTAACATCAGAACTGAAGCAGGAATGATCAAGAATGAAATCTGATTTACCGACTGGACGATGAGCTCTTTAAGTTTATTTTTATCGTTCTTGGCCACTTCATCAGAGAAAAAAGGCAGTGCCGCTTGACTAATAGGTACACCAAAGAATCTAATCGGGGCGGTCATTAGACTGGTACCTAGTTGCATAATCAACATACTTGAGTCACCAATGGAGGTAGTGAAGAAGCCTAAACTTAGACTCCGTAGCTCACCCACACTGATCGAAAGTACTCGAGCAGGCATTAAGCCCAGGATTCGTTTTACGCCGGGCAGTCGCCACTTAAAGCTGGGTTTGAAGTGAAAACCAACTTTTCTGACACTAGGGAACTGAATTGCCATATGTAGAAATGCGCCCAGAACCACACCAATACCAGCTGAGTAGATGCCAAACTGGTCGGCAAATAACCAGACACCTAGGATAATACCCAGATTATAAAGAACGGGGGCGATCGCTGGCATTAAGAAACGCTGATACGACTGGAGTAGAGCGCTCAAAAAACTTGATATGGCAAAGAAAAACTGAGCAGCCAACATAATTCGAGTTAGTTGGGCAGCAATATGCACTTGCTCATCAGTAAAGGCCTCACCGGTACGCCAGGCGGTAATCGGCTCGGCAAAGATGAAGACAATGATCGAGACTGCAGCAAAGATACAGAGTAATAAGGTCATCACAGCTGCAGTGATTCTGAAGGCCTCGGCTTCATTTTCTTTGCGCTGCTCAATAAAAACGGGGATAAAAGCAGCTGAAACTGCCCCAAAAATGATCAAGGTAAACATCGTTTCGGGAATTTGCGAGGCAACTAACAGTGCATCCAAGGCTTCGTGCGAAGAAATAGCTGTATCGTAAAAGGATGAGATAAAGAAGCGCTGTTTGAAGAAACCAGAGGCGGCTGAGATGACATTGAAAACAGTTATGATGGCTGCAGCAGACAAAATTGTATTTTGCTTGGTTTCTAGCCACTCAGTATTGGCTGTTAATATCTTAGGAAGCTTAAAACGCATGGTCTTCATTATAGTCGATTCTCCTATTTGAAAATAAGCAACTCCTCAGGTACAATGTGATATCTTATGCCATTGTTGAACAACGCCAAAAAAGCCTTACGCTCAAGTCTTCGCAAAGCCGAAGTTAACCAACGAGTCAAGTCACGGACTAAAACCAGTCTAGACGCTATGCGTCAAAAGCCATCTGCCGAAAATATGGCCACTGCATTTTCTTCCGTGGATCGTGCTGTAAAGCATCATTTGATTCATCGCAATAAAGCTGCTCGCATCAAACATCAGCTGTCTAAGCTCATGTCTGCGTAAGCAGTCAGCATGACAGATAAAATCAGAAACTTCTCCATCATCGCTCACATTGACCACGGTAAGACCACTTTAACCGATCGTTTTCTGCGTCTCACACACACAGTGGGAGATCTCCAGTTTAAAGATCGGATGATGGACAGTAATCCCATCGAGCGAGAACGAGGTATCACCATCAAACTTGCCCCGGTGCGTATGGAGCACGAGGGATACATTCTTAATTTGATTGATACGCCAGGTCATGTAGATTTTGGATACGAGGTTAGTCGGTCATTGGCCGCCTGTGAAGGTGTGCTGCTAGTGGTTGATGCAACTCAAGGAATTCAGGCTCAGACGCTGTCAAATTTTGAAAAAGCCCGTGACCTTGGTCTCAAAATTATTCCCGTCATCAATAAAATAGATTTACCTTCCGCTGATGTCGACTCAGTCATGCTCGAGTGTATGGAGGCTTTTGAAGTTGATGATCAAGAAATGGTAGCGGTCTCAGCCAAGACCGGCCTAAATGTAGAGAAGTTGCTGGAAGTGGTCTTACAACAAATTCCTCCACCAAAGGGAGAAGTAGATAAGCCGCTTCGTGCCTTGGTGATTACCTCGAAGTTTGATCATCACCGTGGTGTGGTGGCCTATGTCAGAGTGATAGATGGCGAGCTGCGTAAAGAAAATTTGCGATTAATCGCTTCCCAAACAGAGTTTAAACCAATAGAAATTGGGGTCTTTAGACCGGAAATGGTGCTGATTGATTCACTCAAAACAGGCGAAGTAGGTTATGTCGCGACAGGCTTGAAAGACATCAAGCAACTCAAAAGTGGCGATACCCTCACTTCAGCATCGGCTAAGAATGTGGAGATGCTACCGGGGTATCAGGA
Organism: bacterium; assembly: GCA_030855135.1. GTDB lineage: Bacteria > Patescibacteriota > Microgenomatia > UBA1400 > PJMF01 > JALYRS01. The sequence goes on from JALYRS010000026.1 coordinate 15,364, forward strand.
GCCTACACCAATGGTGTACATGGAGCTTTATCCAGTAGACGGAGCTGATTTTAGTTTACTCCAAGATGGTATGGAAAAACTGACGCTCCATGACTCAGCTCTACAGCACGCCGGCACTCACTCACAGGCCTTGGGCAACGGTCTAAGAGTAGGGTTCTTAGGCATTCTTCATGCGGAGATTGTTTTAGAACGATTAGAACGAGAGTTTAATCTGGAGCTAATTGCTACAGCTCCCTCAGTTACCTACAAAGTCATCACTACTAAAAACGAAGAAGTACTCGTCCGGACACCAGCAGACATGCCAGATCCGAGTCAAATTAAAGAAACGTTTGAGCCGATGGCCCACACGGTCATCTTTGGACCAGAGCAGTATGTTAGTCAAATTATTAAGCTGACTCGTGATAGACGGGGTGAGCTATTGGAGACACATTTTATCGGTAAGCGGGCAAAGTTAGAGTTTAAGGTACCACTAGCCGAGATTATCACTGATTTCCACGACACGCTCAAGTCTATTAGCTCTGGTTTTGCTTCTCTAGAGTATACGTTAGATGGGTACATGCCCGTAAATGCGGTAAAAGTTACCATTATGCTAAATAAAGAGGTAGTGGAACCACTAAGTTTCATTACTGTTGCAGCTCGGGCGGAAGAGGATGGCAGGGCCATAGTCGCCAAACTCAAGGAAGTAGTGCCTCGTCAACAATTTGAAGTGCCCATCCAGGCTGCAGTAGGCGGAACAATTATTGCTCGTGAGACGATTAAGTCATTTCGTAAAGATGTGACAGAAAAGTTATACGGTGGTGACGTGACTCGAAGAATGAAGCTGCTTAATAAGCAAGCCAAAGGCAAGAAGCGCATGAAACAAGTGGGTTCTGTCGAGTTAAACCAAGAAGCTTTTTTGGCTGTCTTGAAACGAACATAAATTGATATAATGACAGAATATGCCGGAAATATTTGATAGTTCAGATCAAACCGCTCGCTTGGCAGCAGATCCAGACGAAACTCGTAGCTCTAAAACTCAGAAAATTCGCGATGTCGATAGCTACTCGATGGTGATGCGCCAAGAAAAAAGCGGTGGTAATATTTTTGCGGCTTTTTTACCCAAGCCAACAAATGTGTTTTTTGACTCTCAGCATCATGAGGAAAAAGTTTTACTTCTCCTCCGCCGACACCCAATTACTCAAGTACCTTGGATCTTAGGTACAATTATTGCTCTCTTCGTTCCGTTTTTGTTCAACTCAGTCGGATTATTTAGTTTTATGCCCCTCAATTATCAAGTTGCTACCTTGATTGGGTGGTACGTTTTGTTAATTGGCTTTGTCATCGAGTCATTCCTGACCTGGTTTTTCAATGTGTATATCATCACTGACGAACGCATAATTGACGTTGATTTCATCAACTTGATTCAAAAAAATGTCTCTGCCGCCAAGTTAGATATGATCGAAGATATCTCAGCCAAGACTGGTGGTGTAC
>JALYRS010000066.1 GCA_030855135.1 bacterium
GGCAAGATTGAGGCCATTAGCAAAGGTTGAGGTTGCAGAGCCAGTGACATTGAGTGCAGCTGCCTGCAAGCCCAAAGCAAATGTTGAAGTAGCCTGGCCGCCAACAGTGAGCGCTCCGCCAAATGTTGAAGTTGCGGTGGTTGTGCCGGTAAAGTGTGAAGCGACAACTTCGCCAACGACCGAGAGCTTGGCATATGGTGAAGTGGTACCAATTCCCACTCGAGTATTTTGCACTCCACCTGCTCCGTCAGATTCTCCATAAATGGTGAGCATTGAATTTCCATCAAGTTTTGCTTCATAGCTTTGAACGGTACCGATAGTTGCTGCCGATGTTACCGGCATATCTACCCAGGTGACCATACCGGCATCTGTATCGAAGCTTGCTGAGCCTAATTCTAAATTCTGAATGGTTGTTACACCACTTGAGAAATCATAATTGAGAGCACCGCTTCCAACATTGAAACCACCGGCAAAGGTACTTGTGGCAGTGGTTGATGTTGCGGTAAAGTTTCGAGCTACTGCTTCACCAACAACTGACAACGCAGCATATGGTGATGAAGTGCCGATACCGACATTTCCTGTAGTGTAATAAATATTATTTCCTAATGTTGTCCACTGACTCTCTCGAAGACCCAATGATGAGGTTGCCGTAAGTGTATAACCACCCAATGCATTACCAACAAGTAATTGACCGTATGATGGTGCAGCGGTTAATCCAGTGCCACCATACAGAACTCCGATACTTGATGTTGCAGATACAACACCGTTGTTTGCGTGAAGAGGTCCATTTAATGTTCCAATGGTCAGCCCGCCGTTAAGAATAGTTGAACCTGTAAATGTGTTCGTCGTGGTGAATGTATTTGCAGTGTATACCTTTGGAATCGTGGTTGAAGCATGAATGTATGAATTTACCCGAGCGTCTGTGTAATAAAGATTTGAGCCTTCGTTGACGTTAGTGGTGATCAAACCAAGCGATGATGTTGCAACCTGCTGCCATTCGCCACCAGCGTATGATCCAAGAAGAATACCCGCAGCAGTTGGATTGGTGATACCTGTCCCTCCTCGCGCAGCTGCCAGTGATCCGGTCCAGCCAGGTGTAAATGTGTGGGTTGATCCAGAAGATACTATAGATAGAGTGATGTTTGTGTCGGTACTTGTAGCAAAGGTCTGGGCTGCATCTGTTAAACCATTAAGAGATGAAATTCCACTACTACCAGATGAAAGACATACTCCTGCAACCGCATAACATCCTGTGGCAATATCAATACCGCCGCCGAATGTTGATGTCGCTGTGGTTGTGCCAACAAAACTTGCACCCACAATTTGTCCTGCAACTGAAAGTTTAGCATACGGAGAAGTGGTGCCAATACCAACATTTCCTGTTGAGGTAACTCTTAATCTCTCAGCCCTGTCAACTGAACCCGATGAGGTAGTTTCAAATGTCAGATATGATGGGGCTGATGTTCCAGACCAGTTGCTCTCAGCGTATGCAACAATTCCAGCACTATTTTCTACTGTTGTACTGTTAGTACTACCGCCGAGTAAGATACCGCCGAGCCGATGTCCTGCAGACATAGCCGCCCGATCATCATGATAAAGCAAAGCAAATGCACCTCCTGATATCGAAGATGCTGCAGTGTTTACGCCAGCAAATATTATAGAGCCCGCACTTGAACCAATAGTTAGTGCCTGGTCACTAGCTTTTGTCTGAACACCTGGTGTAATATATCCTAGCTGCAGTAAGCTGGCAGGTGTTGTTGTACCAATACCTATTTTTCCAGAAACATCTATATATAGAGAAGAAGTTGCAGTAAGGGTTGTGCCATCTGCTGCATAATATGGGAATTGTCCGATTGTCCCTGAGTTGACTGTGCCTGATCCAAGTCCTAATGATGACGTCGCGGTTAATGTATACCCACCTAATACATTTCCAACAAGGAGCTGTCCATATGTTGGAGCTGAGCTGAGTCCGGTTCCGCCATACAATACTCCAATTGATGTTGTAGCTGAAACAACTCCATTGTTTGCCTGGAGTGGACCATTGAGTGTGCCGATTGTGAGTCCTCCGTTTAGGATAGTTGAACCAGTGAATGTGTTAGTTGTTGTAAATGTGTTAGCGGTGTATGTTTTTGGAATGGTTGAAGATGAGTGGATGTAACTATTTACATTAGTATCTCCATAGTTTGATGATGAAAGACAAACGCCAGAGATTGCATAACAGCCTGAGGCAAGATTGAGGCCATTAGCAAAGGTTGAGGTTGCAGAGCCAGTGACATTGAGTGCAGCTGCCTGCAAGCCCAAAGCAAATGTTGAGGTTGCCTGGCCGCTGACTGTGAGCGCTCCGCCAAATGTTGAAGTTGCGGTGGTTGTGCCGGTGAAGTGTGAAGCGACAACTTCGCCAACGACCGAGAGCTTGGCATATGGTGATGTGGTACCAATGCCCACTCGAGTATTTTGAACTCCACCTGCTCCGTCAGATTCACTATACACAGTCAACAATGGATTACCATCAATTTGAGCACTGTAACTCTGGATCGTTCCTATGGCAGATGCAGATGTTACCGGCATATCTACCCAACTGATCGATCCTGCATCTGCATCAAAGCTCATTGCTCCGAGAGCTAGATTACTGATTGAAGTCTGGCCTGATGAGTGATCGTACGTTAATGCCCCTCCTCCGACATCCAATCCTCCAGCAAAGGTTGATGTAGCGGTTGTACTTGTTGCACTAAAGTATTCCCCAACGATCAAACCGCTGACTGAAAGCTTGGCATATGGGCTTGTGGTACCAATGCCGACATTACCTGTATTGAAATAGATGTTGCCGGCGTCAGTGGTCCACTGGCTTTCTCGAAGACCAAGGCTTGATGTGGCTGTAAGTGTGTACCCACCTGCAGCATTACCCACAAGTAGCTGACCGTAACTTGGAACTGAACTGAGTCCGGTACCGCCATATAACACCCCGATTGATGTGGTAGCCGAAACCAAACCGTTGTTTGCTTGCAATGGACCATTCAGTGTTCCAACTGTGAGTCCACCATTTAATATTGTTGAGCCGGTGAATGTATTTGTAGTGGTAAAGGTATTAGCGGTGTATGTCTTTGGAATGGTTGAAGATGAGTGGATGTATGAATTAACGCGTGCATCAGTGTAGTAGAGATTTGAGCCTTCGTTGACGTTAGTGGTCAGAAGTCCGAGTGAAGATGTCGCCACTTGCTGCCAACCGCCGCCCGCGTATGAACCGAGAAGAATTCCAGCTGCTGATGGATTAGTAATTCCCGTTCCTCCTCGGTTAGCTGCCAATGATCCAGTCCAGCCTGGGGTGAATGTATGAGTTGAACCTGAAGATACTATAGATAGAGTAATATTTGTGTCAGTCGAGGTAGCGAAAGTTTGAGTGACATTAGTTAGGCCATTTAATGTGGTGATTCCAGTATCGGTCAAACAGGTATTGTTGATTGCGTAACATCCCGCAGCAAGATTGATACCACGAGCAAATGTCGATGTTGCTGACCCTGTGACATTGAGTAAAGCTGTTTGCAACCCTCCAGTTAATGTTGATGTTGCAGTAGTAGTGCCAGTAAAATGTGATGCGACAACTTCACCAACAACTGAGAGTTTGGCATAGGGTGAAGTTGTGCCAATTCCTACATTACCATCATAATTGATTCTCATTCGTTCTAAGCTCGCGTCTGAGTTGAGGGGTGTAGTATAGAATCTTAAGTTTGTACCTTGGGCACTTAAGGTAAAGTTTTGGTCACCATAGGCTCTAATAGATGCAGCATCATTTGTAGTCCCATCGGTTGTACCGAAAGCAAGCCGGCCGAGCTCTTCACCTACCTGAGTTGACCCATTGTTGATCAAACTTAAAACAGGAGAGGCTCCTACTTTTCCATTGATTTGGAAATCACTACCGGTAATTAAGCTCGTCGTATTAACTCCAATTTCTCCGGTTGATGTTAAAAAGAGTGTTGAAGTTGCGGTAAGGGTTGTTCCATTTGCAGCATAATATGGAAAATATCCTGCAGTTCCCGATCCTACAGTTCCTGAACCAAGTCCTAGTGAAGATGTTGCAGTCAACGTGTATCCACCTAATGCATTTCCAACTAACAACTGACCATATGTAGGAGCGGAGCTGAGACCGGTTCCACCATACAATACTCCAATACTTGAAGTAGCTGAGACGACTCCATTGTTAGCTTGGAGTGGGCCGTTGAGTGAGCCAATAGTTAATCCACCATTAAAGGTGTTTGCGTTTGTAAATATATTTGCTGAATACGTTTTTGGAATTGTGGTCGAAGCATTGATGTAGGTATTCACTCGAGCATCGGTGTAGTAGAGGTTTGAACCTTCGTTGACGTTGGTTGTAAGAAGGCCAAGTGATGAAGTTGCGAGCTGCTGCCAGCTGCTGCCAGCATAATCCCCGATCAAGATTCCCGCAGCAACTGGATTAGTAATACCCGTTCCGCCACGTCCAGCTGCCAATGATCCAGTCCAGCCTGGAGTAAAGGTATGAGTTGAACCAGAAGATACTATAGATAGAGTGACATTTGTGTCAGTAGTTGTAGCAAATGTTTGAGTACCGTTGGTAAGACCATTTAATGAAGTGATGCCAGTGGTATCAGCCAAACATACGCCACCAATTGCGAAACATCCTGTTGCTATATCAATTCCTCCGCCGAATGTACTTGTTGCAGTAGTTGTACCGATGAAGTGTGAGGCAACAACACTGCCAACTACAGAAAGCATGGCATAGGGCGAGGTAGTTCCGATACCAACATATCCAGCATCAGTGATTCTCATTCTCTCAACAGCAGAACCGTCTCCAATTAGTGTAGTTGAGAAATATAAATGTGACCCTGCAGCAGTACTTGCGAAGTCCTCTGAAGCACGTGCGCCAATTATTGCCTGATTCCATTTACTTGTATCAGTACTTCCAAATGTTATCTAACCTATGGCTTCTCCATTTGTGG